>NZ_JASATI010000009.1:0-139960 GCF_038440225.1 Hydrogenophaga sp. OTU3427
CTCGGTGGACGAGTTCCTGATGGGTTACAGCGATTTGCCGCGTTGACAAAAGCTTAACCTGCGCGGATCCAGGGGTCTGGGGTAAACCCTTTATCATTGACAGCACCTGAATCCGCCTGGAACGCGCCGACCGCAGGGTCGGCGTTTTCATTTCACCCCTACCCTGCATGGCCGACGACAACCTGGTCGAATTCCGCGACGTCACCTTCGCCTATCCCGGTGCGAGGGGTGAGCGCGTCATCCTCGACGGCGTCAGCCTGGAGGTGCCGCGTGGCAAGGTGACGGCGCTCATGGGCGCCTCGGGGGGCGGCAAAACCACCGTGCTGCGCCTGATTGGTGGCCAGCAAAAGGCCGGCGGCGGCCAGGTCGTGGTGCATGGTGAGGACGTGGCCACGCTGGACCGCGAGGGTCTGCACGCTTTGCGCCGCCGCATGGGCATGCTGTTCCAGTTCGGCGCCCTGTTCACCGACCTGAGCGTGTTCGAGAACGTGGCTTTTCCGCTGCGCGAACACACCCGCCTGCCCGACGACCTGCTGCGCGACATCGTTCTCATGAAACTCAATGCCGTGGGCCTGCGTGGCGCGCGTGACCTCATGCCTAGCGAAATCTCGGGGGGCATGGCGCGGCGCGTGGCGCTGGCCCGCGCCATCGCGCTGGACCCCGAGCTCATCATGTACGACGAGCCCTTTGCCGGCCTGGACCCCATTTCCCTGGGCACGGCGGCCCAGCTGATCCGCCGCCTCAACGACGCGCTGGGCATCACCAGCATCATCGTCTCGCACGACCTGGAAGAAACCTTCGGCATCGCCGACCAGGTGATCGTGCTGGCCAACGGCCGGGTGGCCGCGCAGGGCACGCCCGACGAGGTGCGCCACTCCACCGATCCGCTGGTGCACCAGTTCGTGCACGCCGAGAGCGACGGGCCGGTGCATTTCCACTACCCTGGCCCAACCGTGGCCGACGACTTTGGCGTGGCCACCCGCGGAGGGCGCCGCTGATGGGCGCGCTGTTGTCCGATCTGGGCCGCTCGGCGCGGCTGGGCCTGGGCGCGGTGGGGCTGGCCACGCGCCTGTTCCTGCGCCTGCTGCAGCTGCTGCCGGCCACGCTGGCGCGGTTTGGCCTGGTGCGCGACCAGATTCACTTTCTGGGCAACTACTCCCTGGCCATCATCGGCGTGTCGGGCCTGTTCGTCGGTTTTGTGCTGGCCCTGCAGGGCTACTACATCCTGCAGCGCTACGGCTCGGCCGAGGCCCTGGGCATGATGGTGGCGCTGTCGCTGCTGCGCGAGCTGGGGCCGGTGGTCACGGCGCTGCTGTTCGCCGGCCGCGCCGGCACCGCGCTCACCGCCGAGATCGGCCTCATGAAGGCCGGCGAGCAGCTCAGCGCCATGGAGATGATGGCGGTCGATCCGATCCGTCGCGTGCTGGCGCCGCGTTTCTGGGCCGGCGTGTTCACCATGCCCATGCTGGCGGCCGTCTTCAGCGCCGTGGGCATCATCGGCGGCTGGCTGGTGGGGGTGGTGATGATCGGTGTCGACGCCGGCTCCTTCTGGAGCCAGATGCAGGGCGGCGTCGAGTGGTGGAACGACCTCGGCAACGGCGTGCTCAAGAGCATCGTGTTCGGCGTCACCGTCACTTTCGTGGCGCTCTACCAGGGCTACATGGCCCAGCCCACGCCCGAAGGCGTGTCGCGCGCCACCACCCGCACGGTGGTGGTGGCCTCGCTGTGGGTGCTGGGCCTCGATTTCGGCCTGACGGCCATGATGTTCACGGTCTGAACGCCGGAGAAAAGACATGCAACAAAGCAAAAACGACGTCTGGGTGGGGCTGTTTGTGGTGATCGGCATCGCCGCGCTGCTGTTCCTGGCGCTCAAGTCGGCCAACCTGCTGCAGATCAGCTTCGATCCCACCTACCGGGTCACGGCGCGCTTCGACAACATCGGTGGCCTCAAGCCTCGCTCCGCGGTGCGCAGCGCCGGCGTGGTGGTGGGGCGGGTCGAGGCCATCGGTTTCGACGACAAGAGCTTCCAGGCCAACGTGGTGCTGAGCATGGACGCCCGCTATGCCTTTCCCAAGGACAGCTCGCTCAAGATCCTCACCAGCGGCCTGCTGGGCGAGCAGTACATCGGTGTCGAGGCCGGTGGCGATACCGCCAACCTGGGCGAAGGTGCGGTGATCACGCAGACGCAGTCGGCGGTGGTGCTGGAAAACCTGATCAGCCAGTTCCTGTTCAAATCGGCCGCCGATGGCGGCAGCAAAAAGGACGAATGAGGGCGCCGATGCCGCCCCCAGTTCGAAAGGATTCACGATGAACCCCCATTGCAGCGCTGTTTCAATCCGCCCGGTGATGGCGCGGTGGCTGTCCTGGTGCCTCGCCTTGTGCCTGGTGGTGTTGGCCGGTTGCGCCTCGGGCCCGAACGCCCACCCGCGCGACCCCATCGAACCCTTCAACCGCGGCGTGCAGCGTTTCAACGACGGCGTCGACGAGGCGGTGCTCAAGCCCGTGGCCACCGCCTACCGCGAGGTCATGCCCGACCTGCTGCGCACCGGTGTCAACAACTTCTTCGCCAACCTGCGCGACTTGTGGTCCTCGGTCAACGCCGCGCTGCAGCTGCGGCCGCAGGAGGCGGTGGAAAACTTCATGCGCTTCAACGTCAACACCTTCCTGGGCCTGGGCGGTGTGCTGGACGTGGCGTCCGAATTGCAGATCGAGCGCACCACGCTGGATTTTGGCCAGACCCTGGGCCGCTGGGGCATCCCCTCGGGCCCCTACCTGGTGCTGCCTTTCATGGGGCCGTCCACCGTGCGCGACGCGGTGGGCATGGGCGTGGAGGCGTCGGGTGACCTGGTGATGGGCATGGACCACGTGCCTTCGCGCAATTCGCTGTATGCGCTGCGCGTGGTCGAGGCCCGTGCCAACCTGCTGCGCGCCGGTACCATGCTCGACCAGGCCGCGCTGGACAAGTACAGCTTCACCCGCGATGCCTACCTGCAGCGCCGCGACAGCCAGGTCCGCGCCTTGATTGGGCGCGACGACGATGCCGCCGACGAGTAAGCACTTGTAGCAACATGGAACCCAGGTCCGTGGCCGGGGTCTTTGAACATTCATCAGGGGCCGCCGGTGCGGCCCGGAAAGGCGACAGCCATGAAACGACGTGACTTTTACCGCACTGTGCTGGCCGTGGGCAGCGTGTTCGCCGTTGGCGGCGCCTGGGCCCAGGAAGAGGCGCCCGACGCCCTGGTCAAGCGCATCTCGACCGAGGTGCTCGATGCCGTCAAGAGCGATGCCGCCATCCAGGCCGGCGACGTGGGCCGCATCACCGCGCTGGTGGACGGCAAGATCATGCCCAACGTCAACTTCACCCGCATGACGGCCTCCGCCGTGGGCCGCTTCTGGCGCCAGGCCACGCCCGAGCAGCAGAAACGCCTGCAGGATGAGTTCAAGACCCTGCTGGTGCGCACCTATTCGGGCGCCCTGGGCGAGGTCAAGGAGCACACCCTGAGCTTCAAGCCGCTGCGTGCCAAACCCGAGGATACCGAGGTGGTGGTGCGCTCCGAGGTGCGTGGCCGTGGCGAACCCATCCAGTTGGACTACCGGTTGGAGAAGACCGCCGGCGGCTGGAAAATCTACGACCTCAACGTGTTGGGCGTCTGGCTGGTCGAGACCTACCGCAGCCAGTTCGCGCAGGAAATCAACAACAAGGGGCTGGACGGACTGATCACGTCGCTGGCCCAGCGCAACAAATCCAACGGCAAGAGCTGATGAACACCGCCTCCTCGGCCGCCCTGGCGCTGCCGGCACGCCTGACCCATGCCGACGCGGTGGCCTGCCTGGCCGCCTTGCAGCAGCAGGCCGGCGCGGCAACGGGGCCGGTCGTGGTGGACGCTTCCGCGCTGCAGGACTTCGATTCGACCGCGCTGGCCGCGCTGCTGTCGCTGCGCCGCTGGGCGCTGTCGCAGGGCCGCGCGCTGGAGGTGCGACGTTTGCCGGCGCGGCTGGCCGAGCTGGTGGCCCTGTACGGGGTAGGCGAACTGTTGCCCGCGTAAAATGCCGGGTCCATGCCCGCCATTTCATTTCAGAACGTCTCCAAGAACTACGCCACGCCGCGTGGCGAGCTGCAGGCCCTCAAGGGCGTGAGTTTCGACATCGAGGCGGGTGAGTTTTTTGGCTTGCTCGGCCCCAATGGCGCCGGCAAAACCACCCTCATCAGCATACTGGCGGGCCTTTCGCGCGCCAGCGGTGGCCATGTACGGGTGCTCGGCCACGATGTGGTGAGCGACTTCGCCGCCGCCCGGCGCCAGCTGGGCGTGGTGCCACAAGAGCTGGTGTTCGACCCTTTCTTCAACGTGCGCGAGACCCTGCGCATCCAGTCCGGCTATTTCGGCATCCAGGGCAACGACGCCTGGATCGACGAACTGCTCGAGGGCCTGGGCCTGGCCGACAAGGCCGGCGCCAACATGCGCCAGCTCTCGGGTGGCATGAAACGCCGTGTGCTGGTGGCGCAGGCCCTGGTGCACAAGCCGCCGGTCATCGTGCTCGACGAACCCACGGCTGGCGTGGACGTGGAGCTGCGCCAGACCCTTTGGCAGTTTGTCTCGCAGCTCAACAAGACCCAGGGCAGCACCGTGCTGCTGACCACCCACTACCTCGAAGAGGCCGAGGCCCTGTGTGGCCGCATCGCCATGCTGAAGCGGGGCGAGGTGGTGGCGCTCGAAAAAACCTCCGACCTGCTGAGCCGGGCGTCGTCCAACGTGCTGCGCTTCAAGACCGACCAGACCCTGCCCGCCGACCTGACCGCGATCGCCCGCGTCACCGGGCGGGTGGTGCAGCTGCCGGCGCACAACGCGGCCGAGGTCGAGCGCATCCTGGCGCGTGCGCGGGAGGCCGGTCTGGTGGTCGATGACATCGAGATCCGCAAGGCCGATCTGGAGGACGTGTTCCTGGACGTGATGTCCGGCGCGTCGGCCACCACCGCACCCATGGCGCCCATGCCACCGACCGAGGAGGTGACGCCATGAGCACCGCACGACCGCCCGAAGGCGCGCACATCCCCTCAGGGGGCAGCGCAGTGCGCGCAGCGACAAGCATGGGGGCATGCAAATGACCGGTTGGCAGACCCTGTTCTACAAAGAGATTCTTCGTTTCTGGAAGGTGGCCTTCCAGACCGTGATCGCGCCCATCGTCACCGCGCTGCTCTACATGTTGATCTTCGGGCACGTGCTCGAAGGCCGCGTCACCGTCTACGGCTCCATCAGCTACACCGCCTTCCTGGTGCCCGGCCTGGTGATGATGAGTGTGTTGCAGAATGCCTTTGCCAACAGCTCGTCCAGCCTGATCCAGAGCAAGATGATGGGCAACCTGGTGTTCCTGCTGCTCACGCCGCTGTCGCACCGCGCCTGGTTCGTGGCCTACGTCGGTTCGTCCATGGTGCGAGGTCTGGTGGTGGGCGCGGGCGTGCTGGCCGTGACGGCCTGGTTCGGCCGTCCGAGCTGGGTGGCGCCGCAGTGGATCGTGCTGTTCGCGGTGCTCGGCGCCGGTCTGCTGGGCGCGCTGGGCCTGATCGGCGGTCTGTGGGCCGAGAAGTTCGACCAGATGGCCGCCTTCCAGAACTTCCTCATCATGCCCATGACCTTTTTGTCGGGCGTGTTCTATTCCATCCACTCGCTGCCCGAGTTCTGGCAGCGCGTGAGCCACCTCAATCCGTTTTTCTACATGATCGACGGCTTCCGCTACGGTTTCTTCGGCGTCAGCGACGCCTCGCCGTGGCTGAGCCTGAGCATCGTGGCCACCGCCTTTGCCGGGGTCAGCGCGATCGCGCTGCATCTGCTGCGCATCGGCTACAAGATCCGACACTAAGCGACCCCAGGGACCCATGACCGCCGAAGAACTGCAAGCCATCATCAGCGCCGGACTGCGCTGTGACCACATCGAAGTGAGCGGCGATGGCCGCCACTGGTCGGCCGTGATCGTTTCCTCCGAATTCGAGGGCAAGCGCGCCATCCAGCGCCATCAGCGTGTCTATGCCACGCTGGGCAGCCGCATGTTGACCGACGAGGTGCATGCCCTGTCGATGAAGACCCACACGCCGGCCGAGTGGGCCCGGCAGGCGGGGGGCTGACGCATGGATCAACTGCGCATACGCGGCGGCCAGCGCCTGCACGGCGAACTGCGGGTGTCGGGCGCCAAGAACGCCGCCCTGCCCGAGCTCTGCGCGGCCCTGCTCACGGCCGATGCCGTGACCCTGCACAATGTGCCGGCGCTGCAGGACGTGAGCACCATGCTCAAGCTGATCCGCAACATGGGCGTGACCGCCGAGCGCGACCCGGCCGACAGCGACCGCGTGCTGCTGGGCGCTGGCGCGCTGGACAAGCCCGAGGCGCCCTACGAGCTGGTCAAGACCATGCGCGCCTCCATCCTGGCGCTGGGCCCGCTGCTGGCGCGGTTTGGCCATGCACGGGTGTCGCTGCCCGGGGGCTGCGCCATCGGTTCGCGCCCGGTGGACCAGCACATCAAGGGCCTGCAGGCCATGGGAGCGGTCATCGTGGTCGAGCACGGCTACATCGAGGCCTCGCTGCCCACCGGCCGCACGCGCCTGCAAGGCGCCCATATCACCACCGACATGGTGACCGTCACCGGCACCGAAAACCTCATGATGGCCGCTGCCCTGGCCGATGGCGAGACCGTGCTGGAAAACGCAGCCGAAGAACCCGAGGTGGTGGACCTGGCCGAGATGCTCATCAAGATGGGCGCCCGCATCGAGGGCCATGGCTCGCGCCGCATCCGCATCCAGGGCGTGGAACGCCTGGGCGGCTGCGAACACCAGGTGGTGGCCGACCGCATCGAGGCCGGCACCTTCCTGTGCGCGGTGGCCGCCGCCGGCGGTGACGCCATCCTGCAGGCCGCCCGTGCCGACCACCTGGACGCCGTCATCGACAAGCTGCGCGACGCCGGCGTGACGGTGGAAGCCGTGGCGGGCGGCGTGCGCGTGGCCTCGCCCGGTGCCGGCGCGCTCAAGGCGCAGACCTTCCGCACCACCGAATACCCCGGTTTCCCGACCGACATGCAGGCCCAGTTCATGGCGCTCAACGTGGTGGCCCAGGGCGCCAGCCGCGTGACCGAGACCATCTTCGAGAACCGCTACATGCACGTGCAGGAGCTGCAGCGCCTGGGGGCCGACATCCAGGTGGAGGGCAAGGTGGCCCTGATCACCGGCGTGCCGCGCCTGTCGGGCGCCACGGTGATGGCCACCGACCTGCGCGCCTCCGCCAGCCTGGTGATCGCCGGCCTGGTGGCCGACGGCGAGACCACCGTGGACCGCATTTACCACCTGGACCGCGGCTACGACCGCATGGAAAACAAGCTGCGCGCTCTGGGCGCGGACATCGAACGCGTCAAGCCATGAAACCTGATCTGGTCACCCTCGCGCTGTCCAAGGGCCGCATTTTCGAAGAGACGCTGCCGCTGCTCAAAGCCGCCGGCATCGAGGTGCTGGAAGACCCCGAGAAGTCGCGCAAGCTCATCCTCCCGACCAACCGCCCGGACGTGCAGGTGGTGCTGGTGCGCGCCTCCGACGTGCCCACTTACGTGCAGTACGGCGGCGCCGACCTGGGCGTGTGTGGCAAGGACACGCTGATCGAACACCAGGCCGAGTGGGGCGGTGCCGGCGGCGGGCTCTACCAGCCGCTGGACCTGCACATCGCCCGCTGCCGCATGAGCGTGGCCGTGCGCGCCGATTTCGACTACGCCTCGGCCGTGCGCCAGGGCTCGCGCCTGACCGTGGCCACCAAGTACACGGCCATCGCGCGCGAGTTCTTCTCGGCCAAGGGCGTGCACGTGGACCTGATCAAGCTCTACGGCAGCATGGAGCTGGCGCCGTTGACCGGCCTGGCCGACGCCATCGTCGACCTGGTCTCCACCGGCAACACCCTCAAGGCCAACCACCTGGTCGAGGTCGAGCGCATCATGGACATCAGCTCCCGCCTGGTCGTCAACCAGGCCGCGCTCAAGCTCAAGCGCGCGACCATCAAACCCATCATCGAAGCCTTTGCCACTGCGGCCCAGCCCGCCTGAAAGCCTCCAGCCATGTCCGCCCAGCCCGTTCGCCTGTCCACCGCCCAGCCCGATTTCGAGGCCCGCTTCAAGGCGCTGCAGCATTGGGCCGCCGACACCGACGCCGCCATCGAGCAGCGCGTGGCCGACATCCTGGCCGACGTGCAGGCCCGGGGCGACGCGGCTGTGCTGGACTACACAGCGCGCTTTGACGGCCTGCAGGCCGACAGCGTGGCCGCGCTCGAAATCACGCAGGCCGAGCTGCAGGCGGCGCTGCTGGCCCTGCCGGCCGAGCAACGCCAGGCGCTGGCGTCTGCTGCCGCGCGGGTGCGCAGCTACCACGAGGCCCAGAAACGCGCCTGTGGCGAAAGCTGGCAGTACCGCGACGAAGACGGCACCCTGTTGGGCCAGAAGGTCACGCCGCTGGACCGCGTGGGCATCTACGTGCCCGGCGGCAAGGCGGCCTACCCATCCAGCGTGCTGATGAACGCCATCCCCGCCCACGTGGCCGGTGTGCCCGAGATCATCATGGTGGTGCCCACGCCCAAGGGCGAGCGCAACGCGCTGGTGCTGGCCGCCGCCGCCGTGGCCGGCGTCAGCCGAGCCTTCACCGTCGGGGGAGCGCAGGCCGTGGGCGCGCTGGCCTACGGCACGGCCACCGTGCCGCGTGTGGACAAGATCACCGGCCCCGGCAACGCCTACGTGGCCAGTGCCAAGCGCCGCGTGTTCGGCACCGTGGGCATCGACATGATCGCCGGCCCGAGCGAGATCCTGGTGCTGGCCGACGGCACGACCCCGCCCGACTGGGTGGCGATGGACCTGTTCTCGCAGGCCGAGCACGACGAGTTGGCGCAAAGCATCCTGCTGTGCCCGGACGCCGGCTACATCGACGCGGTGCAGCGCGAAATCGACCGCCTGCTGCCCGAGATGCCGCGCGCGGCCATCATCGCCAAGAGCCTGAACGACCGTGGCGCCCTGATCCACACCCGCAGCATGGAAGAGGCCTGCGACATCAGCAACCGCATCGCACCCGAGCACCTGGAGGTCAGCAGCCGCGACCCGCACCGCTGGGAGCCGCTGCTGCGCCACGCCGGCGCCATCTTCCTTGGCGCCTTCACCAGCGAAAGCCTGGGCGACTACTGCGCCGGCCCCAACCACGTCCTGCCCACCAGCGGCACGGCGCGTTTTTCCTCGCCCCTGGGCGTCTACGACTTCCAGAAACGCAGCAGCCTGATCGAGGTCAGCGAGGCTGGCGCCCAGGTGCTGGGCCACACCGCCAGCGTGCTGGCGCACGGCGAGGGCCTGCAAGCCCACGCCCGGGCGGCAGAAATGCGCTTGAAATGAGCTCCCCCCGCGCCGCTTCGCGTCACCCCCCAGGGGGCGGCGCCAGCCGTCTGGCAAAGCCAGCCCGGCGGCGCCCCCTGTTGAATGCGTGCTTGCGCTCCAGCCCGGGGTGTCTGGCGTGGCTGGCCCTGGCGCTGTGCGCCACCCAGGCCAGCGCCATGAGCATCCGCGAGTTGCGCGCCATCGAGCAGTTGCAGGCCAACGGCGACCTCCACGCGCAGTACTACCTGATCGGTGTGATGGAGGGGGCTCTGGAGGCCAATGCCATGGCCCAGCGCAACGGGCGCAAGCCGCTGTTTTGCCTGCAGGGCCGGCGGCTCACGCCGCAGACGGCGGCCTCGCTCTACCGCGCCGAGCTGTTGCGCAACGAAGGTGTGTACGAAGCCGACATGCCGGTGGAGCTGGTGATGACCAATGCCTTGTCCAGCAGCTACCGCTGTGCCGATTGATGTTTGATGCCCAAATGAACGCGAACGCCACCTTGCCCCCCGCGCCGGCCCAGCGCATCCGCGCCGACGTCCAGTCCATGCACGCCTACGCGGTGCAGGACGCGGCCGGTCTGCTCAAGCTCGACGCGATGGAGAACCCACACCGGCTGTCGCCCGCCCTGCAGGCCGAGCTGGGCGCCCGCCTGGGCGCGGTGGCCATCAACCGCTACCCCGGGCCGCGGGTGGATGCCCTCAAGGCCGCCATCGCGCGCCATGTGGACCTGCCCGCGGGCCACGCGCTCATGCTGGGCAACGGGTCCGACGAACTGATCTCGCTGCTGGCCATGGCCTGCGACGTGCCCGGCGCCAGCATCCTGGCGCCGCTGCCGGGTTTTGTGATGTACGCCATGAGCGCCCAGCTCCAGGGCCTGGCCTTCCATGGCGTGGACCTGACGGCCGACTTCGAACTCGACGAGGCGGCCATGACCGCCGCCATCCGCGCCCACCAGCCCGCCATCACCTACCTGGCCTACCCCAACAACCCCACCGCCAACCTGTGGGACGCGTCCGTGATGCGCCGCCTGGTCGCCGAGGTGGCGGCCGTGGGGGGGTTGGTGGTCATCGACGAGGCCTACCAGCCCTTCTCCAGCGCCAGTTGGCTGGACGAGATCCACCGCGATCCGGCGGCCAACGGTCACGTGCTGCTGATGCGCACCCTGTCCAAGTTCGGCCTGGCCGGCGTGCGCCTGGGTTACATGGTGGGGCCGCAGGCCCTGGTGGCCGAGGTCGACAAGGTCCGTCCGCCCTACAACATCAGCGTGCTCAACGCCGAGTGTGCGCTGTTCGCGCTGGAACACGACCAGGTGTTCGCCGCCCAGGCGGCCGACATCCGCGCCCAGCGCCAGCGCCTGATCGACGCATTGGCGGGGCTGCCCGGCACCCGCGTCTTCCCCAGCCAGGCCAACATGGTGCTGGTGCGTGTGCCCGATGCCGGGCGCGCCTTCGATGGCCTCAAGGCCGCTGGCGTGCTGGTGAAGAATGTTTCTAAAATGCACCCATTGCTGGCCAACTGCCTGCGCCTGACCGTGGGCACCGCCGACGAGAACACGCAGATGCTGTCGGCCCTGCGCCAAGCCCTATGACCACCAACCTCATCGTTTCCCATCCCGACCGCATCGCGGTGGTCGACCGCCAGACCAGCGAAACCCGCATCCGCGTGGCCATCAATCTCGATGGCAAGGGCAGCTCGCGCCTGGCCACGGGCATCGGCTTCTTCGACCACATGCTCGACCAGATCGCCCGCCACGGGCTGATCGACCTCGACATCGCCTGCGAGGGCGACCTGCACATCGATGGCCACCACACGGTGGAGGACGTGGGCATCACCGTGGGCCAGGCCTTCGCGCGAGCGGTGGGCGACAAGAAGGGCATCCGCCGCTACGGCCATGCCTACGTGCCGCTGGACGAGGCGCTGAGCCGCGTGGTGGTGGATTTCTCCGGTCGCCCGGGCCTGCACATGGAGGTGGCCTTCACCAGCGGCATGATCGGCCAGCTCGACACCCAGCTGGTGTTCGAGTTCTTCCAGGGTTTCGTCAACCACGCCGGTGTCTCCCTGCACATCGACAACCTCAAGGGCGTGAACGCACACCACCAGTGCGAGACCATCTTCAAGGCGTTCGCGCGCGCGCTGCGCATGGCCCTGGAGCGCGATCCGCGCCTGGGCGACGTCATCCCCTCCACCAAAGGTTCGCTCTGAACATTTGACCCTGCCGTGGCAGCCAACGGGTTTTTCCTCGCATGAATCGCAAGACAGTGGCCGTGGTCGACTACGGCATGGGCAACCTGCGCTCGGTATCGCAGGCGGTGGCGCACGTCACCGCCGGCACCGGCTTCGAGGTGGTCGTGACCTCCGATCCCCAGGACGTGCTGAACGCCGAGCGGGTGGTGCTGCCCGGCCAGGGCGCCATGCCCGACTGCATGGCCGAGCTCCAGCGCTCGGGCCTGCGCGACGCCGTGCTGCACGCTGCCGCCCACAAACCGCTGTTCGGTGTCTGCGTCGGCATGCAGATGCTGCTGAGCCACAGCGAGGAAGGCCCCACCGACGGCCTGGGCCTGATTCCCGGCCAGGTGCGCCGCTTCCGCCTCGAAGGCCAGCTTCAGCCCGACGGCAGCCGCTACAAGGTGCCACAGATGGGCTGGAACCAGGTTTTCCACCAACTCGGCCGCGGCGCGCCGCACCCGCTGTGGCAGGGCGTGGAAGAGGGTGCCTACTTCTACTTCGTGCACAGCTTCTATGCCCAGCCCGATGCGCCCGCGCACAGCGTGGGCGAGACCGACTATGGCGTGCGGCTGTCCGCCGCCATCGCGCGCGACAACATTTTTGCCGCCCAGTTTCACCCCGAGAAGAGCGCCGACCAAGGGCTGGCGCTTTACCGCAACTTCCTCCACTGGAACCCCTGACGCGACGCGTCCTTTCTTTCACACCACACCGCCATGCTGCTGATACCTGCCATTGACTTGAAAGACGGCCAATGCGTGCGCCTCAAACAGGGCGACATGGACCAGACGACCGTGTTCGGCGAAGACCCGGCGGCCGTGGCCCGGGGCTGGGTCGACAAGGGCGCGCGCCGCGTGCACCTGGTCGACCTCAACGGCGCCTTTGCCGGCAAGCCCAAGAACGAGCAGGCCATCCGCAAGATCCTCAAGGAAGTGGGCTCCGAGGTCGACGTGCAGCTCGGCGGCGGCATCCGCGACCTCGACACCATCGAACGCTACCTCGACGCCGGCCTGCGCTACGTCATCATCGGCACCGCCGCGGTCAAGAACCCCGGGTTCCTGCAGGACGCCTGCACCGCCTTCGGCGGCCACATCATCGTGGGGCTGGACGCCAAGGACGGCAAGGTGGCCACCGACGGCTGGAGCAAGCTGACCGGCCACGAGGTGGTCGACCTGGCCAAGAAGTTCGAGGACTACGGCGTCGAGTCCGTGATCTACACCGACATCGGCCGCGACGGCATGCTGACCGGCATCAACATCGAGGCCACCGTCAAGCTGGCCCAGGCGTTGAGCATCCCCGTGATCGCCTCGGGCGGCCTGTCCAACCTCGAAGACATCCGCCGCCTGTGCGAGGTCGAGGGCGAGGGCGTGGAGGGCGTGATCTGCGGCCGCTCCATCTACACCGGCGACCTCGACTTCGAGGCCGGCCAGCAGCTGGCCGACGAGTTGAACGGCTGAGGCCTCAGGGCTGGGTGTCCGGTCCCCGGACACCGGGCCCGCG
This sequence comes from Hydrogenophaga sp. OTU3427, assembly GCF_038440225.1. Taxonomy (NCBI): domain Bacteria; kingdom Pseudomonadati; phylum Pseudomonadota; class Betaproteobacteria; order Burkholderiales; family Comamonadaceae; genus Hydrogenophaga; species Hydrogenophaga sp. OTU3427. Next base: position 13,099 of record NZ_JASATI010000009.1, read on the forward strand.
CGCGGCGCTCAGGCAGTCCTGCAGCGCCGCGATGAGGCGCTCGGACACCAGCTTCACGATCGGACGGGGCGGGCGGGCGGCGTCCACGGCCACGCTGATGCCCTGGGGCTCGGCGCCCCGGTCCCGGATCGGAATGAAGACCAGGCGGCCGCTGGCCAGCTCCGGCCCCACGTCCAGCTCGGACGTGAACACCACATGGTGGCCCCCCAGCGCCAGCTGCTTGACCAGCTGCAATGAATTGGTCTCGATGCAGCGGCGCGATTCCTTGAACAGCCAGCTGTACTGGGCCTCGAGGTAACGCCGTATCGTCAGGGCCTTGCTCTGCAGCGCGATCGGGTGGACCGTGGCCTCCTGGAAACTCACGGTCTGGCGTTGCGCCAGCGGGTGGCCCGGCGCCACCACGCAGCCCAGGGGCAGCTCGCTTTTCCAGAGCACCAGCAGTTCCCGCCGTGGCGCCAGGTTGAAGATGGCCGCCAGGTCGGCCTTGCCCGTCATCAGCGCGACCTCGGCATCGTCGGGCGTGGCCAGCTCGATGGACAGGCTGATCAATGGGTGCTGTGCGCTCAGGTCCTCCACCAGCGCCGGGAGGATGCTGGTGGCATGGCTGTCCATGGCCACCAGCGACACATGGCCCTGGTGTATGCCCTGGATGCGCCGGATCTCGGCCGCCAGCTGGCGCTCGTCCTGCCGCCAGCGGCGCACCAGCGTGATGATGGCGTCGCCCGATGAGGTGAGCCGCATGCCACGCGGCAGCCGCTCGAACAGGGGTACCCCCAGTTCGTCTTCCAGATTCAGGATCTGCCGGTTGATGGCGGAGGCCGCCACGTGCAGTTCGCGCGCGGCTTTCTGGATGGAGCCGGAGCGCGCGACCTGGTCGGCGTAGCGCAGTCCGGCGGAGACGAGCGAATGGCGCATGGACGGATCCCGCAGGGAGGAGGGCAGGTAAATCATACTGATTTTGCGTACGCAATGCTGCAAAAGCTGAGATGGACGGCAATGAAAGCCCTGCCTACGATGCGTTTCATGACAGCACGCATCAGCCTTCAACACCTCAACACCTGCGAGCCCGAGGCCTTCTGCGCCGCACTGGCCGACATCTGGGAGCACGCGCCGTGGGTGGCCCGCGGCGTGCTGGACCAGCGCCCCTTCGCGAGCGCCGAGGCACTGCACCGCGCGATGGTGGGGGTGGTTGCCGGGCTGGGCGAGCCCGAGCGCGTGGCCTTCTATGCCGGCCACCCGGAGCTGGCCGGCGAAGACGCCCGCCGGGGCACCATGACCGCGGCCTCGGTGGACGAGCAGGGCACGCTCGCGCTGGACCGCCTGGATGGGCAAGAGGCCAGTCGGTGGGATGAACTCAACCACGCTTACCGCACGCGCTTCGGCTTCCCCTTCATTCTCTGCATCCGCCGCCACACGCGGGCGTCGGCGTTGCTCGCCTTCCGGCAGCGCCTGGAACACGACCGCGCCACCGAGCTGGCTCACACGCTCGACGAGATCGCCGCCATCACCCGCCTGCGCCTGGACCGCCTCGTTGGCGACGAGGCCGGCCAAGGCACCCCCCTTTCTTCCTGAACCACTGGAGCTGCAGACATGAACACACGACGCACACTTTCCCTCCTGGCCTGCGCGATCGGCCTGCTGGCCGCCGCGGCACCGGCCAGCGCCCAGGGCGGCTATCCCGACCGCCCGGTCAAGCTCATGGTGGCCTTGCCGGCCGGTGGGGGCGTGGACATGATCGCCCGCCTGGTGGGCCAGAAGCTGGCGGCCGTCACCGGCCAGCCCTTCGTGGTCGACAACCGGGCCGGTGCGTCCGGCCGCATCGGCCTGCCGGTGGTGGCCAAGGCGCCGCCGGACGGCTACATGCTGATGGCCTCGCCGGCCTCCTTCCTGACCACCAACAAGGCCATCTTCAAGGAGATGCCCTACGACCCACAGGCCGATTTCGCGCCCATCACCAAGCTGGCCAACCAGGCCATGGTGCTGGTGGTCAAGGACAAGCAGAAGTTCGCGACCGCCGGCGCCGTGCTGGCCGCGGCCAAGGCCAACCCGGGCAGCCTGACCTACGCCAGCTCGGGCGATGGCAGCCCGCAGCACCTGGCCGCGCTCATGTTCGAGACCCGCATGCAGCTGCGCATGACACACATTCCCTACAAGGGTGGCGCGCTGGCCATCAACGACCTGCTGGGCGGCAACGTGGACCTGCTGTTCGCGCCACTGCCCGAGGCGCTGCCTCACATCAAGGCCGGCAAGCTGGCGGCGCTGGCCCTGATGAGCGAGAAGCGCTCACCGCTGATCACCGACGTGCCCACCATGCGCGAGGCCGGCATCCAGAACATGGTCATGCAGACCTGGATCGGCCTGCTGGCGCCGGCGCGCACGCCGCGCCCCATCGTCGACCAGCTCAACCGCCAGGTGCACGCCATCCTGCAGAGCGAGGAGGTGAAGAACCACTTGCTGGAAGCCGGCATGGATGTGGCGCCCACCACGCCCGAGCAGTTCCAGCAGACCATCGCGCAGGAACTCACGCTGCATGCGGAACTGGTGAAGGCCTCTGGACTGGTGCCGCAGTGAGCATCTTGGCGGTGGCCGGCGTCTAGGCCGGGCGGGGGAGGCTGCGGGCCTGCGACAATAGGGCCATGCTCGCCAAACGCATCATCCCCTGCCTGGACGTGACCGGTGGTCGCGTCGTCAAGGGCGTCAACTTCGTCGAACTGCGCGATGCCGGTGATCCGGTGGAAATCGCCGCCCGTTACAACGACCAGGGCGCCGACGAACTGACCTTTCTCGACATCACCGCCACCAGCGACGGTCGCGACCTGATCCTGCACATCATCGAAGCGGTCGCCTCGCAGGTCTTCATCCCGCTGACCGTGGGCGGCGGTGTGCGCACCGTGGAAGACGTGCGCCGCCTGCTCAACGCCGGCGCCGACAAGACCAGCTTCAACTCGGCGGCCATCGCCAACCCGCAGGTGATCCGCGAGGCCTCGGCCAAATACGGCGCGCAGTGCATCGTGGTCGCCATCGACGCCAAGCGCCGCTTTGGCGCCGACCTGCTGGACCGCGGCGAAGGCTGGGACGTCTACAGCCACGGCGGGCGCAAGAACACCGGCCTGGACGCCGTGGCCTGGGCCCGGCAGATGGCCGAACACGGCGCTGGCGAAATTTTGCTGACCAGCATGGACCGCGACGGCACCAAGGCCGGCTTCGACCTGGAACTCACGCGCAGCGTGAGCGAGGCGGTGGACGTGCCGGTGATCGCCTCGGGCGGCGTGGGCAACCTCGACCACCTGGCCGCCGGCATCCAGGCGGGCGGCGCCGACGCGGTGCTGGCCGCCAGCATCTTCCATTACGGCGAATACACCGTCGGCCAGGCCAAGCGCCACATGGCCGAGCGCGGCATTCCAGTGAGGCTGTGATGGACTGGCTCGATCAGATCAAGTGGGACGCCCAGGGCCTGGTGCCGGTGATCGCCCAGGAGCACGGCAGCAAGGACGTGCTGATGTTCGCCTGGATGAACCGCGAGGCGCTGGAAAAGACCGCCGCGCTGGGCCGTGCCGTGTACTTCAGCCGCTCGCGCAACAAGCTCTGGTTCAAGGGCGAGGAATCGGGCCACGTGCAGACGGTGCACGAGATCCGCATCGACTGCGACAACGACGTGGTGCTGCTGCAGGTGACGCAGCTGGGCCACGAACCCGGCATCGCCTGCCACACCGGCCGCCACAGCTGTTTCTTCAGCGTGCTCCGAGACGGCGCCTGGACGCCGGTGGAGCCGGTGCTCAAGGACCCGGAATCGATTTACAAATGACGATGAACGCCACCGATGCCCTGGACCGCCTTGCCGCGGTGATCGAAAGCCGCAAGCCCGCCAACGGCGGCGACCCGGACAAGAGCTACGTCGCCCGCCTGCTGCACAAGGGCCCCGACGCCTTTCTCAAGAAAATCGGCGAGGAAGCCACCGAAACCGTGATGGCCGCCAAGGACTGCGACCACGGCGGCGACCCCGCCAAGCTGGTGGGCGAGGTGGCCGATCTGTGGTTCCATTCCATGATCGCGCTGGCCCATTACGGCCTGTCGCCGGCCGACGTGGTGGCCGAGCTGGCGCGCCGCGAAGGCCTGAGCGGCCTGGAAGAAAAAGCCCTGCGCAAGGCACAGGCCCGCGACGCCGGGCACTGACCCCAACCCGCCCCGGAGACCCGCCATGGATGACCAGACCGAACGCCTGCGCAGCCTCAACACCGTGGGCACCATCAGCTACGTGCTGCACCTCATCGTGGCGGTCAGCGCGGTGGTGCCGGGTGGGCAGTGGGGCCCCACGCTGCTGATCGTGGCGCTGGTCATCGACCTGGTGAAGCGCGGCGAGGCGGTGGGCACCTGGCACGCCAGCCACTTCAGCTGGCGCCTGCGCAGCGTCATGTGGGCCATGGTGCTCTACCTGGTGACCGTGCCGCTGTGGCTGCTGTTCTTCTTCCCGGGCTGGATCGCGTGGGTCGCGATCTCGGTCTGGTTCCTCTACCGCATCGTCAAAGGCATGACCCGCATGAACGCTGGTCAGCCCATGGAGATTCCCGCATGAGCGTTGACAACTGCCTGTTCTGCAAGATTGTTGCCGGCCAGATCCCGAGCAAGAAGGTCTACGAGGACGAACATGTGTTCGCCTTCCACGACATCCACCCCTGGGCACCGGTGCATTTTCTGCTGGTGCCCAAGCGCCACATCGCGTCCATGGCACAGGTCACGGCCGACGACGCCGCGCTGCTGGGCCACATGATGAGCCTGGCGCCGCGCCTGGCCCTGGAGCAGGGCTGCCGGCCCTACCCCGAAGGCGGTTTCCGCATCGTGACCAACACCGGCGCCGAAGGCGGCCAGGAAATCCACCACCTGCACCTGCATGTGATGGGTGGCCCGCGGCCCTGGCTGCGCGGCTGAACGCGAGTTCCCCCCGCGCCGCTTGCAGCGTCACCCCCAGGGGGCGATGCCAGCCGTCTGGCGGCGCCAGCCCGGCGGTGTCTCCCGGGTGGGGCGCGTGCTCGGGCGCCGCTGTCCCTAGGGGCTGTGGTTGCATTTTGTCCTTCGTCATGGAAGCGACGCACCCTGGCTTTAGAATCCAAGGCAATTCAGGGGTCCGTCCCCGCACAGGAGTTTCAACATGGGTTCCCTTTCCATTTGGCATTGGCTGATCGTTCTGCTGATCGTGGTGATGGTGTTCGGCACCAAGAAGCTGAAGAACATCGGCTCCGACCTGGGCGGCGCCGTCAAGGGCTTCAAGGACGGCATGAAGGAAGGCGGCCAGGCGGCTGCCGGCACCGACACCCCCCCGGCCGGCCAGGTGTCGCAGGACACCACCAAGACCACCATCGACGTCGAAGCGAAGCAGAAAAGCTGAGCCCCCGGGCTGCCGCTGGCCGCCCGCATCCATTGACGTTGCACCTGGCGTCCCCTACGCATGATTGACCTGGGTATTTCCAAGCTCGCCCTCATCGGGGCCGTGGCCCTGATCGTCATCGGGCCCGAGAAGCTGCCGCGCGTGGCCCGCACCGTGGGCGCCCTGCTGGGCAAGGCACAGCGCTACGTGGCCGACGTCAAGGCCGAGGTCAACCGCTCCATGGACCTCGAGGAGCTCAAGAAGATGAAGGACTCGGTCGAGTCCGCGGCGCGGGACGTCGAGAGCAGCGTGCAGACCAGCGCGTCCGACTTCGAGAAGTCCTGGTCCGAGGCCACGGCCGGGCTCGACGGCACGGGCAGCAACTTCGATGCGCTGACCACGCCGATGCCCGAGTACCGGCATCCCAAGAAGAACTTCCGCCTCAAGCAGAAGGCCGTGCCCCAGTGGTACAAGGCCCGGGCCGGCGTGCGCACCCGCACGCAGTCGGGCGCTGCCCGCGTGGCGCGCTTCCGCCCCCGCAGCCGGCCTGTCCAGTAAGCGCTCGCATGTCCAACACACCCGATCCGGCCGACGAACTGGCCGGCACCGAACAGCCCTTCGTGCAGCACCTGATGGAGCTGCGCGACCGCCTGCTCTATTGCGTCTATGGCCTGGCGGTCTGCATGGCCATCCTGGCCGTGTGGCCCGGCCCGAGTGGGCTGATCGACCTGATCGCCGTGCCCATCAAGGCCCACATGCCGCCCGACGCCAAGCTGATCGCCGTCGGCGTGTTCTCGCCCTTCTTCGTGCCCATCAAGGTGCTGGGCATGGCGGCGGTGCTGATGTCGCTGCCCTGGCTGATGTACCAGATGTGGGCCTTCGTGGCGCCAGGCCTCTACAGCCACGAGAAGAAGTTCGCCATGCCGCTGATCGTGCTCGGCAGCCTGCTGGCCTACATCGGCATCGGCTTCGTGCAGTTCTTCGTGCTCGACAAGATGTTTGGCTTCATCCAGCAGTTCACGCCCGCCAGCGTGGCCGCCACGCCCGATATTGCTTCCTACGTCGAGGCCATCCTGTCGCTCTACCTGGCCTTTGGCCTGGCCTTCCAGGTGCCCATCGTGGTGATGCTGCTGGTGCGGCTCAACATGGTCACCATCGAGCGGCTCAAGGCTTTCCGCGGCTACTTCATCGTGCTGGCCTTTGTCATTGCCGCCGTCGTCACGCCGCCCGACGTGATCTCACAGCTGGCCCTGGCCGTGCCCATGTGCATCCTGTACGAGCTGGGCATCCTGGGCGCGCGCTGGTTTGCCAAGAGCAGCGCGGCACCCGAGGCCACCGAGGCGGAGCGCACCGACCCGAGCTGATCCAGCGCCGGCCGTGTCAGCGGCCTGGGCGCCGCGTCGGCACCCGTTGCGCCGGTGTGATCTGTACCTGTTGCCGCGCATCGCGGCGCACCACTTCAAACGGCGCCGCCTGCCCCGGCTTGAGGGCCGCCACGGCGCCCAGCAGCTCGGGCACGGCGTTCACCTTGGTGCCATTCACCGCCGTGATCACATCGCCCGGGCGCAGGCCGGCCTGGGCGGCTGGGCCGTTCTGCAGCACGCCGGTGATGATCACACCCTCGTCGCTCTTGATGCCAAAACTCTGCGCCAGCTCCGGGCTCAGGTTCTGTGGCTCCACGCCGATCCAGCCGCGGATCACCTGGCCGTCGCGCACGATGGCGTCCAGCACGCTGCGGGCGGTGGCGGTCGGGATGGCAAAGCCGATGCCCATGGATCCGCCCGAGCGCGAGTAGATGGCGGTGTTGATGCCCATCAGGTGGCCGTTGCTGTCGACCAGCGCGCCGCCCGAATTGCCCGGGTTGATGGCGGCATCGGTCTGGATGAAGTTCTCGAAGGTGTTGATGCCCAGCTGGGTGCGGCCCAGGGCACTGACGATGCCGCTGGTCACTGTCTGGCCCACGCCGAAGGGGTTGCCGATGGCCAGCACCGCGTCGCCGACGTGGAGTTCGTCCGAGTTGCCCAGGGTGATCACCGGCAGGTCGGTCAACTCGATCTTGAGCACCGCGAGGTCCGACTCGGGGTCGGTGCCGATGACCTTGGCCTGGGTGTGGCGGCCGTCATTGAGGATGACCTCGATGTCGTCGGCCTCCTCGACCACGTGGTTGTTGGTCAGGATGTAGCCGGCGGGGCTCACGATCACGCCCGAACCCAGCCCGGTCTGCGCCTGCTGGGACTCGTCCTGATCGCCAAAAAAGAAGCGGAACCACGGGTCGTTGCCCTGGGGGTTGCGTGCCCGGGCCTTGCTGGTGTTGATGCTGACCACCGCGGGGGCCGCCGCCTGGGCCGCCGCACGGAACCCGCTGGCCTTGCCGCCGCTGGCGCTGCCGGTGGCCGCTTCGAACACCGGGACGATGCCGGCCACCTGGGCGCGGCGGTCCAGCCACTGCGGCTTGAGCGTGGCGACAACAAAATACACCGCGAGCAGCACGGTGGCGGTTTGGGCGAACAGCAGCCAGAGACGTTTCATGGAGGGGCTGTGAAAAGACGGGGTTCTATTGTCCGCCAAAGCCCCGGAGGAAGCAGGCGAACGCGCTGTCAGAATAGCGCGATGAACGAAGCCCATGACGATACGGGATGTTCGCGCGCCCAGCTGTTGGGTGCGCTGGACGAACTGCTGCAGCCCCAGCTTTTTCGCGACTACGGCCCCAACGGGCTGCAGGTGGAGGGGCGCGAGCGCGTGCGCCACATCGTCAGCGGCGTCACCGCCAGCCTGGCGCTCATCGATGCCGCCATCGCGGCCGGGGCCGATGCGCTGCTGGTGCACCATGGCCTGTTCTGGCGCGGCCACGACGGCCGCCTGACCGGCTGGATGAAGCAGCGCGTGGCCCGGCTGCTGGCCCACGACATCAACCTGCTGGCCTACCACCTGCCGCTGGATGCCCACGCCGAGCTGGGCAACAACGCGCAGCTGGCCCGCCACCTGGGCTGGATCGGCGAGGAGGCCCCCCAGGGGCGCTTTGGCGAACAGTCCCTGGGCTGGCTGGGGCGCAGCCTGCAGCCCTTCGACAGCGCCGCCGCCCTGGCACTGGACGTGGAGCGGCGGCTGGGCCGGCCGGTCACGCTGGTGGACGCGCCCGGGCGGACACCCCGGCGCATCGCCTGGTGCACCGGCGGTGCGCAGTCCTATTTCGAGGCCGCCATCGCGGCCGGCGCCGACGTGTTCGTGACGGGCGAGATCTCCGAGCCGCAGGCGCACTATGCGCGTGAATGCGGGGTGGCCTTCATTGCCTGCGGCCACCACGCCAGCGAGCGTTTTGGCGCACCGGCCGTGGCGGCGCATGTGGCGCGGCAGCTGGGCCTGGTGCACACCTTCATCGACATCCCCAACCCGGCATGAGCACCCCGCGCCCCTTGCTGCTGACCATGGGCGACGCCGCCGGCATCGGCCCGGAGCTGATCGCCCTGCTGTACCGCGACCACCCGGCGCTGGCGGCGCGCTGCGTGGTGGCGGGCGACGCCGCCTGCCTGCAGCGCGCCAATGCCTGCGTGGGCAGCACGCTGGTGCCCACGCCACTGGTCGATCTGGTCGCCTGGTCACCGCGCCCGGGGTGTCTGCCCCTGGTGCAGGCCACGCCCGCGGCGGTGCCGCCGGCCTGGGGCCGGATCAGCGCCTCGGCGGGCCGCGCCGCCGCCGACTGCATCACCTGGGCCACGCGCCGGGCGCTGGCCGGTGAAGCCGCAGCGGTGGTGACGGCGCCCATCCACAAGGAAGCCCTGGCCGCCGCCGGCGTGCCCTATCCCGGGCACACCGAGATGCTGCAGGCGCTGGCGGCCGAGCACCTGGGGCGGCCGGTGTCGCAGTTGCCGGTGCGCATGATGCTGGCCAACAACGAGCTCAAGACCGTGCTGGTCAGCATCCACGTGTCCTTGCGCGAGGCCATCGAGGCGGTCACGCAGGCCAACGTGCTGTCCACGCTGCGCATCACCGCCGCGCACTGGGCCCGTGTGGGCCTGCCGCCGCCACGCATCGCCGTGGCAGGTCTCAATCCACACGCGGGCGAGGGGGGCCTGTTTGGCCGCGAAGAAATCGAGGTGATCGCACCCGCCATCGCGCAGGCGCGCAGCGAAGGCCTGGATGTGAGCGGCCCCCACGCACCCGACACGGTGTTCATGCGCGCCCGGGAGGGGGCTTTTGACGTGGTGCTGGCCATGTACCACGACCAGGGCCTGATCCCGGTGAAATACCTGGGGCTGGCCCATGGCGTCAATGTGACCCTGGGGCTGCCGCTGGTGCGCACCAGCCCCGACCACGGCACCGCCTTCGACCTGGCGGGCACGGGGCGGGCCGATCCGGCCAGCTTTCTGGCCGCGGTGGCGCTGGCCGCTCAGATGAGCGGCCAGGCCCTCACTTCCTGAGACTGTCGCGGATTTCGCGCAGCAGCAGCACGTCTTCCGGCGTCGGGGCCGGCTCCGCCGGAGCGGCGGCTTCCTCGGTCTTGAGCCGGTTGATCTGCTTGACCATCATGAAGATGATGAAGGCCAGGATCAGGAAGTTGATGGCCACGGTGATGAAGTTGCCGTAGGCGAACACCGGCACGCCAGCGGCCTTGACGGCGGCCAGCGTGGGCGCCGTGCCCGACGGCACCGTGCCCAGGGCCACGAACATGTTGGAAAAATCCAGCTTTCCGAACACCGCGCCCACCACGGGCATGATGATGTCCGCCACCAGCGAGTCGACGATCTTGCCGAAGGCGCCGCCGATGATCACGCCGACCGCCAAGTCGATCACGTTGCCCTTGACGGCAAAAGCCTTGAATTCCTGCACCACGCTCATGGGAGCCCTCCTGTGTTGTTAAAGTGATCATTGTGGCCCAGGCTGGCCACGACGGCCCACAAAAATCGGGCTTGTGGGCTCCGCTACAATCGCGGGCTGTCTCAAGTGCGCCGAAGGCCGGCGCGTGCGTCATGCACGCGCGTTTTGTGCGCACGACACCGCTTACCGTCATTGAAAGATCCCCATGAGCGAAGCAACCGTAGACAACGGCCGTCGAAACTGGCTGATCACCTCATGCGCCGTGGGTGGCGCGGGTGCCGCTGCCGTGGCCGTTCCCTTTGTCAGCACTTTCCAGCCCTCCGAGCGCGCCAAGGCCGCCGGTGCCGCTGTCGAGGTGGACGTCTCGGGTGTCAAGCCCGGTGAAAAACTGGTGGTCGAATGGCGCGGCAAGCCCGTGTGGATTCTGCGCCGCACGCCCGAGCAGCTGGAATCGCTCAAGGCGGTCGAGTCGCAGCTGGCCGACCCCAACTCCGACCGCAAGGCCTACCCGACGCCCGAGTACGCCAAGAACGGCCACCGCTCGATCAAGCCCGAGTTCCTGGTGGCGGTGGGCATCTGCACCCACCTGGGCTGCTCGCCCGGCGACAAGTTCACGCCCGGTCCCCAGCCCTCGCTGCCCGACGACTGGAAGGGCGGTTTCCTGTGCGCCTGCCACGGTTCCCAGTTCGATCTGGCGGGCCGCGTGTTCAAGAACAAGCCGGCGCCCGACAACCTCGAAATCCCGCCGCACCAATACCTGTCAGACACCACGCTGCTGATTGGTGAAGACAAGAAGGCCTGACCTGAACACCGCAGAGGCACAAAATGGCTGAATTCAAGGACATCTCACCCGACGCGCCCGTGGGCGCCAAGCTGACGAACTGGTTTGAAAACCGGTTCCCGACCGCGTTCGACGCCTACCGCGTCCACATGTCGGAGTACTACGCACCCAAGAACTTCAACTTCTGGTACATCTTCGGCTCGCTGGCGCTGCTGGTGCTGGTGATCCAGATCGTGACCGGGATCTTCCTGGTCATGCACTACAAGCCCGACGCGTCGGTCAACAGCGTGGGTGTGCCGGTGGCGTTTGCCTCGGTCGAGTACATCATGCGCGACGTGCCCTGGGGCTGGTTGATCCGCTACATGCACTCCACCGGCGCATCGGCCTTCTTCGTGGTGGTCTACCTGCACATGTTCCGTGGCCTGCTCTACGGCAGCTACCGCAAGCCGCGCGAGCTGGTGTGGGTGTTCGGCTGCGCCATCTTCCTGGTGCTCATGGCCGAAGCCTTCATGGGTTATCTGCTGCCCTGGGGCCAGATGTCCTACTGGGGCGCCCAGGTGATCGTCAACCTGTTCTCCGCCATTCCTTTCATCGGCCCCGACCTCGCCCTGCTGATCCGCGGCGACTTCGTGGTGGGTGACGCGACGCTGAACCGCTTCTTCAGCTTCCACGTCATCGCCGTGCCGCTGGTGCTGTTGGGCCTGGTGGTCGCCCACCTGCTGGCATTGCACGACGTCGGCTCCAACAACCCCGACGGCGTCGAGATCAAGGGTCCCAACGCCCCCAAGGACGCCAAGGGCAAGCCGCTGGACGGCGTGCCGTTCCACCCCTACTACACCGTGCACGACGTGTTCGGCGTCTCGGTCTTCCTGCTGGTGTTCTCGGCCATCGTGTTCTTCGCGCCCGAGTTCGGCGGCTACTTCCTGGAGTTCAACAACTTCATCCCGGCCAACCCGCTGGTGACGCCGTTGCACATCGCGCCGGTGTGGTACTTCACGCCCTTCTACTCCATGCTGCGCGCCATCACGGCCGAGATGATGTATCCGCTCGTGGCCTGCGTGCTGCTGGGCGCGGTGCTGGGCGTGCTCAAGGCCAAGGTCGGCGCTGCCATCAAGGGCGGCATCGTGATCGGTGCCCTGGTGCTGGTGGCCGCCATGCTGGCCATCGACGCCAAGTTCTGGGGCGTGGTCGCCATGGGCGGCGCGGTCGTGATCCTGTTCTTCCTGCCCTGGCTGGACAACAGCCCGGTCAAGTCCATCCGCTACCGTCCGAGCTGGCACATCTACCTGTACACCATCTTCGTGATCAACTTCCTGATCCTGGGCTACCTGGGTGTGTTGCCGCCGTCGCCGGTGGGCGAGCGTGTGTCGCAGGTCGGCACCCTGTTCTACTTCGGCTTCTTCCTGCTGATGCCCTGGTGGAGCCGCCTGGGCGAGCCCAAGCCGGTGCCCGCACGCGTCACCTTCCAGCCGCACTGAGACATTTGGAGAACAAGAACATGAAAAAGCTGATTCTTGGCTGGATGCTGGCACTCGGTGCCGCCACCGGCGCACTCGCCAGCGGCGGCGGCATCCCGCTGGACAAGGCCCCCAAGCTGACCAACGACATGGCCGCCCTGCAAAACGGCGCCAAGGTCTTCGTCAACTACTGCCTGAACTGCCACTCGGCCTCGTTCATGCGCTACAACCGCCTGACCAACATCGGCCTGACCGAGCGCCAGATCAAGGAAAACCTGACCTTCACCACCGACAAGGTGGGCGACACCATGAACGCGGCGATCAACCCGCGTCAGGCCAAGGAATGGTTCGGCGCCCAGCCGCCCGACCTGACCCTGGTGGCGCGCTCGCGCGCCGGTGCCGGCGGCAGCGGTGCGGACTACTTGTACACCTACCTGCGCACCTACTACCGCGACGCCACCAAGCCGACCGGCTGGAACAACCTGGCCTTCCCCAACGTCGGCATGCCCAACCCCCTGTGGGAACTGCAGGGCGAGCGCCGCCCGGTGTTCGACAAGGCGGAAAGCCACGGCCACGAAGTCGAGGTGCTGCGCGGCTGGGAACAGACCAAGCCCGGCACCCTGACCCCGGCCGAATTCGACCGCACCGTGGGCGACCTGGTGGCCTTCATGCAGTGGATGGCCGAGCCCGACCAGAACAACCGCGTGCGCCTGGGCGTGTGGGTGCTGCTGTTCCTGTGCGTCTTCACCCTGATCGCCTGGCGCCTGAACGCGGCGTTCTGGAAAGACGTCAAATAAACGCCTGCCCGGGCGGCCCTGGCGGCCCGGTCACCCACAGTGGTTGGCCTTTGGACCTCGGTCCATGGCGACCACTGTTTTCACTTGAGGAGTCCCCATCATGATGGTTCTGTATTCGGGCACGACCTGCCCCTACTCGCACCGCTGCCGCTTTGTCCTGTTCGAAAAAGGCATGGATTTCGAGATCCGCGATGTGGACCTCTACAACAAGCCCGAGGACATCAGCGTGATGAACCCCTACGGCCAGGTGCCCATCCTGGTCGAGCGCGACCTCATCCTGTACGAGTCCAACATCATCAACGAGTACATCGACGAGCGTTTCCCGCACCCGCAGCTCATGCCCGGTGACCCGGTGGACCGCGCCCGCGTGCGCCTGTTCCTGCTCAACTTCGAGAAGGAGCTGTTCACCCATGTGTCCGTGCTCGAGACCCGCAGCAACAAGGGCAACGACAAGGCGATGGAAAAGGCCAAGGCCCACATCCGTGACCGCCTGACGCAGCTCGCGCCGGTGTTCCTCAAGAACAAATACATGCTGGGCGACAACTTCTCCATGCTCGACGTCGCCATCGCGCCGCTGCTGTGGCGCCTGGACTACTACGGCATCGAGCTCAGCAAGAACGCCGCTCCCCTGCTCAAGTACGCCGAACGCATCTTCTCGCGCCCGGCCTACATCGAGGCGCTCACGCCCTCGGAAAAGGTCATGCGCAAATAAGCGGCCAGCAGCGGCCTTGACGACCATGAACCAGGACGACGCCACCCCTTCCACGCGCCCCTACCTCATACGGGCGCTGCACGAATGGTGCACCGACCACGGCTTCGCCCCCTACCTGGCGGTGCAGGTCGACGGCTCGGTGCAGGTGCCGCGCGAGTTCGTCAAGAACAACGAAATCGTGCTCAACGTCAGCTTCGATGCCACCAGCGGCCTCAAGCTCGGCAACGAATACGTCGAGTTCAAGGCCCGCTTCGGGGGTGTGGCGCGCGACATCATCGTGCCCATCACCCACGTGGTGGCCATCTACGCCCGCGAAAACGGGCAGGGCATGGCCTTTCCGCCGCCGCCGCAATCGGGGCTCCAGGCCGCACCTGCGGCGTCGGCCGTGACCCCGCCCGCAGCGGAAGCGCCCGCCGCGCCCGCCGCCGACGAGTCCAAGGCCTTGCAACTGGTCAAGTCCGACGCCACCGACACACCCGACGGCGACGCCCCGCCACCCGCGTCCCCCGCAGGCGGCCGGCCGGCACTCAAACGCGTCAAGTAGGGCGTCAAGTAAAATCCCTTCCACGCCGCTTTAGCTCAGTTGGTAGAGCAACCGCCTTGTAAGCGGTAGGTCGTCAGTTCGATTCCGACAAGCGGCACCAGTAAAACCTCCACTGACTTCCATATAAGTCCACTGCCCCTAAGTAAATCAATTACTTAGGGGCTTTTTTCTTCCACTCGCTTCCGCTGGATTCCGCTCGCTTCCGCTTGCATCCGGTCGATTTTGACGGTACTTTTGACGGTATCTGGAACTACCGTCAACCGAGATACCGTCATGCCCCTCACAGATACCGCCTGCCGCAACGCCAAACCGGTCGAAAAGCCACTCAAACTGGCAGATGGAAACGGCCTGTATCTGCTGGTGAACGCGACGGGAAAGTACTGGCGGTGGGACTACCGACACGCTGGAAAACGCCAGACCATGGCGCTGGGGGTGTATCCCTCAGTGGGCCTGAAAGACGCCAGGGAGCGCCTAGATGCGGCCAAGAAGACGCTGGCCGTTGGCATCAATCCCATGCAGGAGCGAGCCTTGATGAAGCTGGCTGTAGCCGCGGCTGCAGCCAACAGTTTCAAGTCCGTCGCGTTGGAGTGGCACGAGGCCAACGCCAAGCGCTGGGCCGCTGTCACAGCAAGCAAGACCCTAAATCATCTGGAGGCCGACGCCTTCCCTGTCGTTGGTCACCGCCCTGTGGCTGAAGTCACCCCGCCCGAGCTGCTGGCCATGTTGCGCAAGGTGGAGGCCAGGGGCGCTGCCTACACCGCCACCAGGCTGCGCGAGCTGTGCGGCCAGGTGTTCCGCTACGCCATTGCCACCGGCCGGGCCACCTACAACCCGGCTGCCGACCTGGTGAAAACCATCGTGGTGCCCGACGTCGAGCACAGGCCAGCCATCACCGACCGCCGCGAGTTCGGCGTCTTCCTTCGCGACCTGCGCAGCTACCAGGCCGCCGATCCGCTGACGCTGCTGGCCACACGCCTTGCGCTGTTGACCTTCGTGCGCTCCAAGGAGCTGCGCCTGGCCCAGTGGTCAGAGGTGGACTACGAAGCCAGGGAGTGGCGCATACCGGCCGCACGCATGAAGATGGGCAAGGGTTTGAACCAGGCACACGTGGTGCCGCTGTCCCAAGCTGCGCTCGACACATTCAGGGAGCTGGAGGTATTTGCCGGCCACACCGAGGCAGTCTTCCCCAGCAGCCATGGCAGCGACAAGCCCATGAGCGAGAACACCATCGGTCGCATGCTGATCCGAATGGGGTACCAGGGCCGTCAGACCCTGCACGGCTTCAGGGCCTCGGCCCGCAGCCTCTTGTCCGAGCGTGGTTGGACGGTCGCAGCGCTCGAGCGCCAGCTGGACCACGCGGAACGCAGCAAGGTGGTGGCCGCCTACGCCCGTAGCGAACACCTGGAAGAGCGCCGCAAGATCATGGACGACTGGGGGGCGCTGGTCACAGCGCTGGAGGCAGGCGCCAACGTCATCCCGCTGCGCAGCGCCGCCTGACTGCCCCCAGGCTGACCCCGCCGACCGCCCACAGAGGCGGTTTTTTGCACCTGTTGATCGCTTTCGCCTCCCGATTTCCTGCAAAAACGCTGGTAACGCGGTAACAGAACATGAGAAGTGAAGTTTTATGTGGCTTGCAGCCCGATACAGGGGCAAAAACAGCGGTAACGAACCGGTAACGGAGCGGTAACGGACCGGTAACGGTTTTTATATAGTAAAAAAATGAACTCTCTTTTCTCTCTTATGTAGATGTTTTGATCCTTTTCCTCTCCCTTGCAGGGGGTGGTCGACCTTGCTGCACTGTTACCGGGCGGTTCCGGTTGAAAGCATTCGGGCCACCCTTTGGTGCTTTGAACTTGTGCGGAATTGAGCGCGAAAAGAAAATCTCGCGGCCTGCCCTTCCGCCCCAAGCCGCATTGCCTCTGTGCTGCCCACGCTGGCGCGGGCTTGGTAGCCTCGCCACAATCGAGGCATGCGAAAACGGACTCGACGCAAGAGCCGGATCGCCGCCATGAGTCCGGTTGCGCTGGCTCTACTGGTGGGCAAGAGTGCCAAGGAAGATCTGGCAACGCTGATGCTGGATGAGGCCCAGGCTACTACCGCCCTTGCAGCCGGCACCGCCAACCTCAGGACTTGGGGTGGCTGCGCCGCATGATGGCCACGGCACGCGAGATGGCGGTGGCTGCTATCGGGAATCCGCGGTCCTGCCAGCCTGCGACGTCGCCAAGACTGCACTCCGTTGCATCGTTGTTAAGCCTGCAGGCCAGCAGCTGGCCAACACCCTAGCCCCGGCTGAGCTGCACCGATGGCACCATGCGCGCCTCTCAACTCGCGACGGCGCGCAAGACAAGGTACGTTTGTCGTGATGAGTTACCCACAGACAGACACCTCGCCAGTAGCATCTGGGGCGTAGGTATTTGGGTTTTTCAGGCATTTTGTGCACAGCATCTGTGGATAACTTTGTGGGTATCCAGTGATCAACGTGCTTCACAGCCTGCTAGTATTCGGATCAAATCGTGTTTCGTCGCGAACAATCAGGAGCATCCTTTGCACAACATCGTATTCGGCACTGGTCCTGATCCGATCGGAGTCCCATCATGAGAACTCTTTCCATGGCGGACCCTTCTGCGATTGCAGCAGAGGGTGAGCGCATTTATCGAGAGCGTTTCCAGCAGGAATACGAGACCAAGTTTGCAGAGCAGTTTGCGGCCATTGATGTGCGATCTGGACGTGCTTTCGTTGCACCCTATGCTGAAGATGCGATAGACAAAGCGCTCGACTCCTGCTCTACAGCGTTGCTTCATCTGGTTCGCGTAGGTGCGGCCAGTGCGTACTGCGTAGCGTTTTTTGTTCCTTCCGAAGATGCCGATTTGGCGAGGCCACGTTAAGCCGGGCGGGCGTCCTGAAATCACGTTTCAGCTGGCTGGTACACAGGGGCACCCGGAGGCGATAACGGCCACCGTTGACTCAGGCTTCAGCGGCTTTCTCATGATCTCCGAGGCGCAGGCAAGCCCACATGGTCTTGAAGCGTTTGGCACCACACAGGCCACCCTAGCCGGCGGTGGGCGCAGCATCATGAACACCGCTCGTGCCAACATAGGCTATGCGGGGTGCACTCGCACTGGCATTGCAGTCATGGCCCGACAGCCATGCGACTGCCTGGTGGGGGTGGACTTCCTCCGAAGCTTCCAGTTGGTCTTGGTCATGTCGCACGATCAACTGTGCTTGGTCAGCGCGCCGGAGTCATTGCGACTTCCCTGCTGGGAGAGTCAGCGCAGCTTGCCAGAGACTGCTGCGCAGAGGTGAGCTTTTAGGGTAGTCGAGGTGCCATCGGCGTTCCCTGATGCCCACTGCCAGTGGCTCGCACCTGGTCGATGTGATTCCCCTTGCAAATCTTTGAAACACTGGCGATACCTCAAATCATGAAGTCTTGGCTTGGGCGTGTGTGGGCATGGCTCGGTGAAGTGCCGACCTTCTGGGGTTTTCTTGCCTTGCTGATGGCGTGCTTTGGCCTCCCGCTTGGCCTCGGGTTCACGACTGAAGCCGGCATTCGATACGCAGGAATGCTCCTGCAGCTTGTGGGTGTTGGTGTCGTGGCCTACACGCTCAGGGGGCGCGGTAAGCTCTTTGGACGTCTGCCGGTACTCGCCTATGCCAAGCAGTGGATTCGTCGCGCTCCGCGTCTTCGCCCGCGCCACCAGGTGCTGGAGGCCACCGGAATTGCTAGCACCAATGCCTTCGGCAGCGCTGAACTCACAGTTTGGCGCGGTCCGCTGCTGGATCAGCCGCTTGATGTGCAGTTAGCTGCGATCAGAGAAAACCTCGAAACCCTGCGCGGTCAATATGACTCACTCGCTCAACGCCAAAGCGCGCAAATCACCGAGGTGCAACAGGCCATTGCATCCGAGCGTGCTGAGCGGTCGCAGCAGGTCCAAGCGGCAAGGCGAACACTGGAGGGTGTAGCCGCCGAATCCCTTTACCTGGAGGCTGCCGGACTGGTGGCGCTGGTGGTGGGCATCATTGCCGCCACCATCCCAACCGAGTTGGCTGCCTTACTCACTCGCATCATGGTGTGAGATCCCGACCGAGATCGGGCTCCCGGCAAGCCGGAAGCCCGAAGCCCGAAGCCCGAAGCCCGAAGCCCGAAGCCCGGAGCCGGTCTCAGCGTTTGCGGGTCGGTGCGGCCTTGCGGCTGGCCACCTGCGTCAGCGCCGACGCTGCCGCAGTCTTCTGGGTCGCAGTGCTCTTCGGGTCGCGCAGGACCTTGGATGCCGCCGTGGCGGCTTTGGCAGAGGTGGTTTCGTTACGTGCTTTGGTCATTTGGAATGCTCCGAAAGATGCTCAACAGATGGCCGCACCGCCCATCGGTGCGGCCTGGGGTCAGGGTCAGAAGTCGAAAGACATCTGACCGGGATGAGAGCGGTAGTGTTGGCACACGTTTTCCCAGCGCCCAAATCGGTACCGGTCGTATGCACGCACAAACACGCTCTTCAATCGTCGGTAGGTGCGCATAGGCCCTCCTTCATTGAAGAATTCAAAGGGCCATGGCTCGACTGAGCGTGCTTACGGTGGTAGCATTCCGTTGTCCGGCAAGACACGGAACTGCTCTGTCAACTATGGCAGCGGTGGTTTCAAAGAGCCTGCGAAACGAGAGATCGTTTCGTGGGCTTTTTTCTTCATGGTGCTTGCTTCATAGCGCTCCTTTCTCTGAGGTTTGTGGAAGGTTGCCCCAGCCGTCAGTGACGGCCGACTTCACCAGGTGGGCCCTGACTTTTTCCAGGTGAGCGCGGAAGCGGTCATACCGGCCTGTGCGGTGCTGCAGCTGGCCGGCGAGGATGCCGGGATGCACGCCACACTCGTTGGCGAATTCCAGCAACTTGCGCTCTGAGAAATACGGGTTGTTTTCCTCAAAGAACGTGTCCATGGCCGGAGTGCTGACGCAGAAGTTGGACGCGGCCTTGTTGGCTTTGATTTCGATCTCTGGCAGGGTCGGCTCAGCGCTGGCCCGTTTGCCCACCAGGTCGGTGTCAAGGTGCCCGCCCAACGGGTCGTCCTTGCCGTCGCCATTCAGCACGTGCTCGATCTCGTGGCGCAGGACAAACCAGAAATTGTCGATGCGGTCGAACCGAGCCGACAGCCCGATCACCGGCGAGCCATCATCAAGCCACAGGCACACGCCATCGATCTTGGCCGATGGCAGGGACTCGACAACGACAAGCCGCACACCCGCATCCAGCAGCACACCAGGCACTTTTTCTATTTGCTCCGGTGATGCCATCAACGCCTGCAGCCGCGGCAGCTGGGCTCTCAGCTTTTGAGCAGAGTAGGGGGCGCCAGGGTTGATCAGCCGGCCCAACTGCCGCACGCGCCAGATCCAGGCAATCTGGCTGGCGGTGGCCTCTTCGTTGGCATCGGTCTTTTTGGCAGCGTGGCTGATTCGCATCACCTCTGCGAACGGTTTGCCAAAAAACTGGTTCACCGCCTGCTCGATGGCGTTCACGTCTTTCTCGTCACGAACAGCTAGCCAGCCGCGCTTGAGCAGGTGGTTCACCTTCAGGTCACCAAACAGCTCTGCCCGTGTTTGGCGCCGCGTGTCTGGCATGACAGCCAGGCGGGCCTGAGCAAGATCGTGCTTTTGCTGAAGCGCCAACAAGTCCTCAGCGTTGGCATCAGGTAGCACCTCTGCGATCATCAAGGCCATCTCAGCAGTGAGGGGGCGCTTGGCGGCTAACACACGGTTAAGGGCCGCTTCGTCCATGCCGAGGACCAGGGCCAGCGTCTTTTTTGTCCAGTCGCGCTCTTCCAGCAGCCGCTCGATGAGCTGCCCTGGTGTGTTGAAAGCGTCGACGCTGGTGGTCATGTGCGGAGTATATGGTGATTGCACACTTTTGCAAATTGTCTAAAGAAACAATATCCGATTATTATTCTGTGAAAACCGCTTGACACCCCCACCGCCCGCCGTGCTACAGTGTGTGTAAGCCGAAAGGCCCGGTGCTTCAAAACACCTTGAGATAAGCGGTGCAGCCTCCCCGTAAGTGAGGTTTTGTCACGTCTAGATTCTGTGAATGTGTCGCCTTGACACATTCGCTCGTGTCCCCAAGTGGGGCATGTCGAATGCCTGCCACGCGGGTGTTCAGGGTTTTGGGCGGGATGGCCAGAGTGGCAACACCTGGCGCACGACTTATCTCGTGTTTTGAACATCCCGTCCACCCGCCTCGCTTCAAAACGGGGTGTGTGGGTCTGAAGTCTCGATAAGGAGCATCAACCCATGACCACGGTCATTCCCTTGGCCGGCCGCCGTGCCGCCGCGTCCCCCCTGCCTTCCACCCCCGAGCTGATCGGCCTGCACGTGCAAGCCGAAAACGCGCTGTCCACCGCGCTGCATGAGCTGCGCCGCCTGGACGCCACACCCGCCACCCTGCGCCTGGCCACGGCCCGCGCCACCAGGGGCGCCACGCTGTTGAAGAGGATCAACGAGTGCGTCAACGGGGTGGAGGTGCGCCATGGCTGATCGTTCAAACGCGCTGCTGCGCCACGCCGCTTTTCACGAGGCCGGCCATGCGGTTGCCCGCCTGCATGTCGGTGCGCCCTCCACACCTGTAGAGATTGACGTGTCAGGCGCGGGTCTGTCTCATGGCACGGGCGAATCGTGGAAGTGCCGGAGTGACGGTCAGTATGCACAGTGGGATTTGCTTACTGTCCTGCTGGCTGGGCCTGTTGCTGAGGCTCGCGTGCGCAGACGTTCTCTGACGGCGATTCTTTTCACCAGTGGCCAAGGTGATTTTTTGCAAATCAATGACGTCCTGGCGGGGTTGATTGAGAACGGCTTTGCCAGCGAGAAATCTGGATGGGAGCGTGTCGAAAGTGAGGTGAGAGAGATCGTGCGCAGTGAGTGGGCAGCAATTGAAGCTGTTGCACTGGCCCTTCTGGAAAAGGGGGTGTTAACTGGCGCTGAGGTTGAGGCGTGCTGTGCTGCTGTACGGGCGCCGGCCGGTGAAGGCGTCAACGCGGCGGGGGTGCGCCATGGCTGAGTCGCCCACCACACCACCGCAAACGGCCTACGCAATCAGTCTGACCTGCGACGTGCTGCCCATCCTCAAGATGGCGGGCTGGGTCGCGCTGACGGCCAAGTCAAACAGCGAGGTCAACACGGCGCGGCTGCTCACTCCCTCGTTTGACAAGGCGTACAAGGGCGCGTTGGGCCCGGTCCAGTTTTTTGCTCCCGGCGACCCGATCCCGCTACTGACGGATGTTCTAGAAGTAGCGGCACGGCTGCTTGAGGTTGTCACCGCTGCGCACGGGGGTGACATATGAAAGCCACCATTGCGTTCGAGGTCGATACCGACCGCCTGCCGCACTACACCGACGAACACGTGGCCCAGCTCTGGCACATCGCCCAGGCCAACCCCGCGCCCTATGGCGACTGTGACGCCTGCCACTTTGCCGAGCTGGTAGGTCGCGAAATCGTGCGCCGCTGGCTGGCCACTGCGCCTGTGGCCTTGTGGACCCACCAAGCAGCCCACCTGGTGCCGTTGACTGCCGCGCGGGAGGTGAATCATGACTGAAAAATCCACGCCAACACTGCGACAGGCACTTGCCGCCGTCGACAACATGGAGAACCTGTCCAACAGTGCTTCGGAGAAGGTGCAAGGGCTTTGCCGGCTGGCGCTGCACGCGTTGGAAACCCCGAGCGGCCAGAGTGACACAGAGGCCATTGCCCAAGCCCTGCGGGTGATCTTGCACACCACAGCTGAGGTCGCAGATTGCATCGGCTGGGAGGCCGAAAAGGTGGGCGTCTTCGCCGCTGAGGATGCTGGCCAGCAGCGGCGGTCCGTTGCACGGTGCTGTGTTGGCCGTGCCGACTCTGTGCCTGGTGAGGGGGTGGGTCATGGCTGACACCTTGAACGTTGACCCCGCCACTGAGGCCGTCACGCTGTCCAAATCACGCCACGCCGTGTGCCTTGAGGCCGCGTGGGAAATCGAGGCGTTGGCCCTGAAGCTGCCTGACCTGGTAAGGGTTGAGGTAGGTGACGACGGCGGAACCAGCCTCGTGGTGCGTGGCGTCGCGGCTCGCTTGAATGAGCTTGCCAAAGCCCTGCAGTCGGGGCTGTTTGACGAAGCCGTAACGGTGACTGAGCTGCAGAGGCGAGTGCTGCTGGTCATCGGCTGAGCATTGACGTAGGGCTGGCCGGGCCCTACGTATCCCGCGAATTTATGCCTACTTCATCGCGCTGCAGGCCGCATGAATGCAAGGTTCTTGAAGAAAGTGCAACGGTTTTTAGACGGTTGCACACCTTCTTTGGCTTACTCAATTCCGCACTGGTCATGTGAGTCACGTGGAATAGTGCCACGCGATTTAAGACGTGGCACAACTTTCTTGGAATCCTCGCGGTTCTGGTTGGTTTGGTTTCCTTTCGGGTCATGTGAGTCACAAGAAAAACGGGCGGCTGTCTTTTCAGATTGCTCACTTGACCCTGGAAACCATCAGCCTGTGTCCATGTGGTTTTTGGTTGCCATTTTTTGAGGAGCTGTGATGGTGAATGTCACTGATCTGGTGCAGTCCGATGTTGCGTTACCGGTGAGTCCTGCGTGTGAGGTCGGCCCGAAACGTCGGCTGATTCGCATGAACGAGGTGGAGTCCCTGACTGGGCTTAAGAAGTCTCACGTTTACGGATTGATCCGGCTGGGTAGTTTTCCACAGAGGGTGGTCTTGTCGCGCAGGTGCGTTGCCTTTTTGGAGCACGAAGTCCTTGCTTGGTTAGATGCCCGAGTGGCAGAAAGGGGGCAGGCGTGAACCGCCGCATGACTGCCCCCTCTGGCTACGCATCAGTCGGCCAGGGAAAAACAACCGGTCAGGACCAGCGCGATGCGGTCCGGGCTGCGCATTACGAAAACCGAACCGAAGTGCGGAATCGCACGGTGAGGGATGCCTTCGAGGCGGGCGGCCCCGAGAACTTTCGTCGTGCGAATGCGCGCGTCCAAGCAAGGCGGGGACTTGCGATGGCCCGGCACACGAATTCTTCGAGCGCAGCGTCGGGGCATCCTGTTGGCTTGGAGACTCAGAAAGCCCACGTGCTGGCACGCCTGCGTGAGTACGGCCCAGCGTTTGACCACCAGTTGCAGCGTGAGTGTTATGTGGAGGTGCCAAACCCTGCTGCGGTGATTGAGTCGCTTGTGGCCGACGGCTACTGCTTTGAGACGTTGCGCGTCTACCGACAGGCACATCCGAACGCGCCGGTTCATGAGGCCAATTTGCGCGTGATGTTCGTGCGGCAGCTGGAAAGCGGCGAGGTTGTCCCCACCCCCGTGCTGCCTGGAGCAGGAGCGACGGATGAACTGTGGCGGGTCACGGCTGCGCCGGTTGTTGGGGTGTCGCAATGACCGCCCGCATGAGCCAAGCGGACCTGCGCCAAGCCAAGGCCGATTCAGCCCGGCGCACGCTGGCAGCCGCAGCCACGTTCGCATCGCTGCACGCAACCGCGCGGCCGTTGCTGCAGAAGACCATGCGCGTGCCCGGCTTGGGTGCTGTGGTGGTGCGCTTTGAGTGGCCTGGCGTGCTGTCGGTCCATGACCCACGCACGGGTGAACTACTTGCACGCAGCCGGGCAGGCGAGCCGTTCGAGCTTGACCATGTGCAGGTCCGCCCGCTGTGAGGTATTCAGCTATGGAAACGAACGCAACCATTGGCCTCACCATCGATGCCGAAGTCGACGGAACGGCCGCCATTGAAACCTTGGCTCGCGAGCTGCCAGTGCTGGACGCGACTTGGACGGTGGCCGAATGACCAGTGTCACCCCCGATTTGATCCGCCAGGCGCTGGCCTACGTGCCCGCCAGCCTGCCCCGTGACGAATGGGCGCGGGTGGCGATGGGCATCAAGAGCGAATTCCCGGACGCTGCCGGCTTTGATCTGTTCGATGCCTGGAGCGCAACCGATGGTGACAGGTATGACAAGAAGGCAGTCACGGCCACCTGGCGCAGTGTGAAAAGCGGGGGAGGTGTGGGCGTTGCCACGGTGTTGAAGATGGCCCAGGATGGTGGGTTTGAACTCCCCAAGGCCGACCAGCCGCCGCCCGCACCCACGCCCGCCGAGCTGGCCGAACGCGAGCGCAAACGGCTTGAGCGCCAGCGCCAGGAACAGGCCGACACCGAGGCCCGCCACGCTGCAGCCGCTGCCGAGGCGGTGACGCAGTGGGAAGCCGCCAGCGAGGCTGGCGCCAGCCCTTACCTGGTGCGCAAGGGTGTGCAGGCCCACGGGGTGCGCTTTGCGCCGGGTGGCTGGCTGCTGGTGCCCGTGCGCGATGCTGAGGGCACGCTGTGGAACCTGCAGCGCATCGCACCTGAGAAACCCGCCAGCGGAGCGCCGGAAAAACTGTTCCTCAAGGGTGGCCGCAAGTCGGGGCTGTGGCACATGCTGGGTGATTTCCTAGACCCCGAGAAGGTGAACGCAGGTCCCCTTTTGGTGAGCGAGGGTTTCGCCACTTGCGCCAGCTTGCACGAGGCCACGGGTTACACGGTGGCGGTGGCCTTTGATGCCGGCAACCTGGTGCACGTGGCCCGCGCCCTGCGCAAGGCGCACCCGGCCGCGCTGCTGGTGGTGGCCGGTGACGATGATGCCGCCACTGAGGCGCAGACCGGCACCAATCCCGGCCGCATGAAGGCCAGCGTAGCGGCCCAAGCGGTGCGCGGCCTGGTGGTGTTTCCCGAGGGCCTGCCCGATGGTGGCAGCGACTTCAACGACTTACACCAACACGTGGGCGGTGCTGCGGGGCTTGATGCTGTGAGGGGGCTTGTGCAATCCGCCATCAATGTCCACACGGCCGAACAGCAGGCCGCCCAGGACGCGAAACAGGCCAGGGCCAAGGGCTGGGCAGGGCCAGCGACTGCAAACGGTGTCAGCGGCCCGCCTGTGCCGCCCGGTGTGCCACCCACTGCGCCACCTGGTGCGCCACCTGGTGCGCCTGCACCGCCACCCGACAAGCCCGCCCCCGAGTGGGACCGCTTCATGGTTGTGGATGACGGCGTGTTCCACCGTGGGGTGGACAAGGACGGCGAACCGACGAAGCCCGAATGGGTGTGCAGCCGCCTCGATGTGGAGGCACTGACCCGTGATGCGGATGGCCACGGCTGGGGCTACCTGCTGAACTTCGCCGACCCGCTGGGCCGCCCCAAACAATGGGCCATGCCTGCCCGCATGCTGGCCGGCGACGGTGGCGAATACCGCGCCACGCTGTTGAATGAGGGCCTGCGCATCGCCACCAGCCCCCGTGCCCGCAACCTGCTGACGCAGTACATCCAAACCCGAAGCCCCGACGACTACGCCACCTGCACCGACCGCGTGGGCTGGCACGGCCGCGCCTTCGTGCTGCCGCACGAAACCATCGGCGACGATGCCGAACGCATCGTGTTCCAGAGCGAGAACGCCCAGGAAAACACCTTTCGCGTGAAGGGTACGGCCGAGCAATGGCGCGACCGCGTGGGTGCGTTGTGCGCCGGCAATTCGCGCCTGGTGTTCGCTGTGGCCTGCGCCTTTGCCGGTCCGCTGCTGCGCCCTGGTGGCGTGGAGAGTGGAGGCTTTCACTTCCGGGGCGACAGTTCCAGCGGCAAGACCACGGCCTTGAAGGTGGCCGCCAGTGTGTACGGTGGCCCGAGCTACCTGCAGCGGTGGCGAACAACTGACAACGCCTTGGAGGCCATCGCGGCCCAACACTGCGACGGCCTGTTGATCCTGGACGAACTGGCCCAGGTGGACCCCAAGACGGCCGGCGAGTGCGCCTACATGCTGGCCAACGAACAGAGCAAGGCCCGGTCCACGCGCAGCGGTGCGGCCCGTGCCCGCCTGTCCTGGCGCCTGCTGTTCCTAAGTGCTGGTGAATTGGGCCTTGCCGACCACATGGCCGAGGGCATGAAGCGCACCCGCACCGGCCAGGAAGTGCGCATGGCCGACATACCGGCCGACGCAGGCCAGGGGCTGGGCGCTTTCGAGAACCTGCACGGCCTGGACGGTGGCGCCGCGTTCTCGCGCCAGGTGGTGGGGCTGGCCGGCACCGTGTACGGCGCCCCAGGCCGTGCCTGGCTGCAGTGGTTGACCGAGAACGCAGACGGCCTCAAGGCCCGCATTCGTGAGGCTGCGGGGCAGCTGGGCGACCAGATCGTGCCCGAGGCCGCCAGCGGCCAGGTGGAGCGTGTGGGCGCCCGCTTTGCCCTGGTGGGTGCGGCCGGTGAACTGGCCACCGCTGCGGGCCTGACGGGCTGGGCCGTGGGTGAAAGTGAGCGTGCAGCCCGTGCTTGCTTCAATGCCTGGCTGGCGTCCAGAGGCGGTACTGGCAACGGAGAAATTCGGTCGATCCTGCGCCAGGTGCGCAACTTCTTTGAGATGCACGGTGAGGGTCGATTCGGTTACTTCCACAGGGTGTTCGACGATCACAACAGCAAGACGCTCTATCGCGCGGGATGGCGGCGAGTACTCACCGCCGATGGGCGACCAATCTCCCGGCGTCTGTCTACTGATGACCCATCTTTGATGGTGCGTGAGGATGAAACGCTTGAGTGGCTGGTTTTGCCAGAGGTTTTCCGAACAGAGATAGCCAAGGGCTTCGACCCGGATACCGTGGCGCAGGTGCTGATCGATCACGGCTGCTTGGTCAAGTACCAAGAGAAATCAGGGGGTTCACGGTCAACCACAGTCGTCGCAGTGCCGGGTATGGCAAAGCGAACGCGCGTGTACCAGATCACCACGAAAATTTTCGAGCTCGACCTATGAAGCAATCGTTGCAAATGATCGAGCGCGCCGCCGATGGCGACACCGACCCCGAGGTTCTGAACTGGGTGCGCGAGAGCTGCCTCGCCTACCTTGGAGGGACTGACCTGGCATGTGCTTTTGGCCTAGGTCAGCACGAGCGCAAACGCGAGGCCAGGCGCCTGCTCGCTGAGCTGGCGAAGCTGCTGGACGATGGCCGCTGCTCTCGGTGGGAACTGGCGATGCGGGTCGAGCAAAAGATCAAGCAGTTCGAGTCGCGCGTGTGGCCTCGGGTCCAGTTGGGCAGCGTGCGGCCAGCGGCGCCATCCGATGTGCTGCTGTGTCGGTTGTTCCGCTGCCGCACGCAATTTCCCAGGGAGCAGCGACGGATTTACGACATCGCCGTGAAGCGGTCCGGCCCGAAAGAATAGGCAGCCATTTTCGGCTTGGGCCAGAGAAACTGCAGTCACGAAAAAGGGCGTGCGCCCTTCAACCTAAAACCAGTTTCAAGGACGCAATATGACTGTCAATTTCTCTGTAGACCGGAATCCACGGGAGGTCGTTGCGGCGGCTGCCGACGCCATTGCCATGGGGATGGGCTTCGATGTGGAACGCCCCCATCCGCTGGCCCGCCTCATTTGTGAGGATGGCGCACTTGGAACGATTGCCCATGCCGCAGGGTTAAAAAATGGCCGCGGTCTCGCCGGTGGCAACCGGATTGCTGCGATGAGTTCCGGCATCGGTACCGACGATTTCAAAGACGCCTTGGGCCAGGCAGGCCTGCAGGTCACTGTGGCCACTTATGGCAAGCAGGCGCAGCACCTGGCTTTTTGTGGCGTGGTCGAGGCCAAGAACTACCAGCCTTTTGATGTGCCCGGCCTTGGTCTCGAAGTGTCCCCCCAGTTGCTTGGTCCGAATGCGGAAATCTCTTGGGGCACTGTTGAGAGCGTGGGCGGTGCGCAGGGCATTCGACTGGGGCGGTATGCGCGCCTGTTCGGTGTGACCCGTCGGGCGGTGGTGAATAACGAGGTGCTGGAGATCGGCCGAATGTTTGCAGCGTACGGCGCTGCCACTTCACGCCTGGAGGCCCGACTGGTGGCCGCCGCGCTCGAGTCTTCGGGCAGCATGGATGATGCGCAGCCGGTGTTTCATGCTGACTTTGGGAATCTGGCCACGCCGGGTGCTTTTGATGAAGACGCGCTCAACGAGGCGATCCGCCTGCTGCGCCGGCAGAGGGCTCCGGGCGGCGAGTATGCCGATCTGGAGCTGAGGCACCTGGTGGTGGAGCCCGAGCTGGAGGCCACCGCACGGCGAGTGATCCGTGAGGCAGGTATGGACGTGCAGGTTGCAGCCATGGCAGACCTGCCTGCTGGGCGTTGGTACGCGCTGGCCGATCAAACGCTGGCGCCAACCATTGCTGTTGTCCGCCTGCTAGGCGCTCAGAAGCCTTTGCGGGTGGAGAGCCGCCCCAAGGATTCCATTCATATCGATGGCATCGCTGTCAAGGGCGTGGCCGATCTGGGCGCCGCCATGCTGGGGCGGGTCGGCATCGTGCGTGGCAGCGCTGCCTGAGTATCGACCTGGCCAGCGGCTGTTTCATCTGAAGACGGTTGCTTGTTGATAGTCACGGGAAAGCACCAACGGTGCACCGCGCATGTGGAGGGCAGTCCACATGTAAGACAGGTTGCGGACGCGATGCTCCTTTTCGTTGGGAGCCTGTCACCTTTCATTCCGATGCGGGAGGCACTCAGACCGATTGCCTCCCGTTCTTGTTTGTGCCGCGGCTGCGGCAGGGCTGGCCGGGCGCCGGAGGGGCGCGGGGGAGAGTCAACTTTCGCGCGGACTTTCCAAGGTGGAACACCTCTGGTTACTTGCGCAGCCTGTGATCGACGATTGTGCTGAGTGGCGCTACCAGCTGCAGGCGTCACTTGCCTTGGTGGCCACCACGAAGTCTCACCAGGTGCGACCACATGGGTGCTGCTGATCGCAGAGGGTGACTGGCCACGGTTTGGTGGGTCATCTTCCATGGTGTTCGGATAGTGCTTTCTCGTTGGGGTGGCAACCGGCAAAGTTAATGTGTAAGTGGTCGCTAACTCGGTAGGCCCTGTAAATGCTTGATTCTGACTTTTGGAGGCGATTCGAAAGTTACCGGCGAATTCGTCCTGGTAACAAAAAACGCAGTGCCGGTAACGGAGAAAACCTTTTTAAATCAATGACTTACAGTGACGGTTACCGCGTTACCGCTGTTACCGCGAAAAAAGTGACCAACCGGAAGGACGAACCCGGCCCCAGGCGTTCATGGGTCCTCCCGGGAGGGTCGCGGTAAGGGTAATTCGCGCCCCGTTGTCGACCTAGTGCGTGGTCTGGAAAAAGGGTGGACGGTGGACAGTGGACAACCAACAGGAGGTAGACAAGATGATTTCTCAAAGTGAACTAGGGCGTCGGCTGGGGCTGTCAAAGCAGTCGATCAGCAAACTGAAACATCAGGGGATGCCCGTCGAATCGGCGGAAGCGGCGCAAGCTTGGCGAGAGGCCCGGCAGAACGTGGCGGCCCGCAAGCCGACGCCGGCTCCGCTGGCTGTGGCCGCCAGTCGCCGGCCAGATCCGGCTGAGGCCTGGCCGCCCATGCCGGACTTCCCGGACGAACACCGGGACGCTGCCCGCACCCGGCGCGAGATCGCGGAGGCGAACATGGCCGAGATGGATGAGGCCAGGCTGCGGCGCGAGCTGATCCGTGTGCAGGCGGTGCAGGACCAACTGGCGTTGGATTACGCCACCACCCGCGAGGGACTGATCCAGATTGCTGCGCGTATGGGGCCCATACTGGCGGCTGAGTCCGACCCGGCAGCAGTCCAGCGTCTGTTGTACGCGGAAATCCACCAGGTGCTTCAGCGACTGGCCGGTGCATCCGAGGCCGTGATGCAGGTCGATGGTGCGTTTGACTGACCAGGTTCTCCCGGCGAGGTGCCGATGCGGGTAATTCGCGCCCCGATCTCGGACTGTTCAGTGGTGTCCCTTAGGGGGTTGTGCCGTGAACACGAGCTGGCCAGGATGGGCAGGGCACAAGGCGTGACGGTATTTTTGACGGTATTTTTGTCGTAGTGATGTGCGAAAACATAGCAATCATGCGGCTTGCAGAGGCAATGGTGGTTACGACAAGCGCACCACCTAAAATGCATGAAAGCCTCCAGGCACGCGCCTTGGAGGCTTTTTGCCTTTGATAGGCTCCGTTTGTGCGCTGAGATTGACAAAAAATGTCAGTTTTCAGCCCGTGGTGCGTCAAAAGTTGCCAAAAATGGCGATCCCAGGCCTCCAAAAAGCCTTGAGATCCCCTGTTTCAGGGTTGCCTGGGCTTGGCACGGCGTTTGCTGCTGGCATGGTCCATCTCACTCTTTTAGGAGTTTTTCCATGAAACGTGTTCAGCAAGGTTTTACCCTGATCGAACTGATGATCGTGGTCGCGATCATCGGTATCCTGGCCGCCATCGCCATTCCGCAGTACAACAACTACCGCATCCGTTCGGCTGAAGGTGCTTGCCAAGCGGATACCCGTGCGCATGCCAGCGTGTGGTCGGCTGAGCTGATCAACAGCAACACGGCCGCGATGCCTGCATACACGCCTGGAGCTTGCTCGGGCATTGTTGGTGCAGGTGCAGCGGGGGCTCACTCCGTCACCGGCACGCCTCTGGCTCCTGGTGTGGCAACCACTGTCATCAGCATTCCGTATTGATTTTCCAGTGCTTACCGTGGCAGTTGCAACATTAGCTGACTTGGTGGCGATGGAGTGAAGAGCCTTAAAGAAGCCACAGATCTGTGGCTTCTTTTCATTCGGGACAAAGCGGTCTTTTGTTTTTTTATAGAGTGCGATTTGTGGTTTCAATCCCGCACCGCATTCAATTTTTGTCGATATTGTTTGCTTATCGTCTGAAATTTGCTATTGTTGCTTCTCTAAACTTATAGGAGTTTTCCATGAAACGTGTCCAGCAAGGTTTTACCCTGATCGAGTTGATGATCGTTGTTGCGATCATCGGTATCTTGGCTGCCATTGCCATTCCCCAGTACAACAACTACCGCATCCGCTCGGCTGAAGGGGCTTGCCGAGCCGATACTCGCGCGCATGCGGGTGTCTGGTCCGCTGAATTGATCAACAGTAACACGGCCGCGATGCCCGCGTACACGCCTGGAGCTTGCTCGGGTATCGTTGGCGCGGGCGCGGCGGGCGCGCATTCAGTCACGGGAACGCCTCTGGCGCCCGGTGTCGCAACCACTGTCATCAGCATCCCTTATTGATCAGTTTGGTGTTGGGGTCACCCGTATAAGCCGCATGCCGAAAGGATGCGGCTTTTCTGCTTTTCAACGTGGTGACATTTGCGCGGCGGAGTCAAACACCGTGGTGGGCCAAGAGGCGTTGGTGTTGAGTGATGCTATCCATTGCGTTTTCAGGTAATCGCAATGGCGCGGCGACTGTACGCTGCAAGTTTGTCGCAGCCAGTGTTGGGCCTCCTGTGATTCGCCACGCATCTGGAGCTGTATGGCGTAGTTCAGGCCCACATGAACGGTGGGAAAACGGAAAAAGACCGCCTGGAGTTCCTGCAAATCGACGAGGTGAGGATTTGAGCGGAGGTCGGTCAGGCTGTACTGGATCAGCTTGAGCCAGTGCTGGTTGACCCCCAGGTGGGCGGTGGCGGCGTCCCTGGCAGCGTCGCTCGGCTTTTGCGTGACGTCCGTGCGCGCCAGCAGTTCGCTGGTGGCCTTGAAGTCCCAGGCCAATTTACCCGCTGCGGCCACCAGCAGGGCGAGCGGCACCAGCAGCCAGCGCTGAGTGAGCTGGGCTTGGCCAGAACGCAGGGTGAAACGTGGTGAGTTCGCGCCAATGAACACCCCCGCAGTCAGCAGGAAGTAGCTGTAAAACAGCGGGTATTCCAGCAGGGCATGGTTCAGGATGGCGACGATGGCACCGCTGGCCAGGCGCTGGCCGTCGGTGGCCATGGTCAGCGCGCGAGCAACGATGTAGGTGCCAGCACCCAGAATAGAGATGCCCAGTGGAATGCCTACCCACAGCAGCACGTCCAGCGCGATGTTGTGCGCGCTTTGAAACAATGCGCCAAAGGGATGGACGTGGGTTTCGCCGATCAGGTGGGCAATGCCGACCTGACCCATGCCATAGCCCACCCAGGGCGACTCAATCACGCGGTGGACAAACATGAGCCAGGCGTCCAGCCGCTGTGCCGAATGGGTCCGCAGAAGTTCGGGGTTGAACGCATGGTCCAGCATGGCGCCGAAGGGAAAGTGTTGCCACATCAGCCACACGAACACCTGGGCCAGCACCAGCATCAGCAGCACTGCTGTCCAATGCGGATCCTTGTCTTCCCGTCCGCGTCGC
This sequence comes from Hydrogenophaga sp. OTU3427, assembly GCF_038440225.1. NCBI lineage: Bacteria > Pseudomonadati > Pseudomonadota > Betaproteobacteria > Burkholderiales > Comamonadaceae > Hydrogenophaga > Hydrogenophaga sp. OTU3427. Next base: position 45,684 of record NZ_JASATI010000009.1, read on the forward strand.
TGCGCATAGGCATGCCAGGCCACCACGGCGACTACGCCCAGCAGGGCGGTGCGCGATGCCGTGAGAGCAATGCCGAAGTTCAGCAAAGCGCTGATCAGCAGCAGCAAGGCCCGCGAGATCCATGCCTGGCGAAACAGGAAATGCGCCGACACCAGACCCAAGACCAGCAGGGTGCCCAGGTGGTTGGGTTGCGACAGGTTGGCGCTGGGGCGGGTGATGTAGATTTCCTGGCGCAGCCACTCCAGCCGAAAACCGGACAACTGAAACCATTGGAACAGCACCGACGCGCAGGATGCCAACACCAGTGAAAGGGCCATAGCGGTCAACAACGTGTGTTGGGCACGCTGGTCCAACTGCTGGGTGGCCGTGATGGCCATCAGCAAACCAGCGAGGTAGGTCGTCTGTATCACCGCGTCGCCCCACCACAAGATCAGTCCAAAGGCGTATTGGATGGCAGGGATGAACAGCAGCCCGAGGCAGAGGGCGCTGACCCAGGAAAACTGGAATGCCGCAGGCTTGGACCGGTAGAGCAGGATGCCCAGCACCAACGCGATCGACAGCGCGGCCCAGGCTTCCTGGTACAGATTGGACCAAGGCGCTGCCTTGATCGAAATCAGCCAGCTCATGCTCATCAGCAGCGCGGCGGCAAAAATCCAGGCGCGCTGCGTGGCGGTGGGATTGTGGGTGTCTTGCATCTGTTACCGCCACGCGCCTTGCTGCACCTTGATCCGAACGGTTGTCACCGGCAAGCCCTTGCCCTCCAGCGCCAGCTTGAACGCCGGCATCAGCTGCCGCAGCTTGGCCGCCGCCGCCGTGTGGTCGACCAGCAGGCACCAATCGCCCTGGTCAAAGGGGCCGGCGCGGACGGCTTTGCGCAGGCCGGGCGGCAGGAGTGGCAAAATCACGGCCAGTCGCTGCTGCGACTGGGCCACCAGTTCACTCAAATGCGCCAGCGTGGGCGACGCGTTGGCGGCCTGTTGCAGGCTCATCATCTGGTGGTGGGTACGGGTCTGGCTGTTCATCAATGGGCCCGCGAATGAATGACGCAAGGAGCGTATGCATCTGATTATCACTGACGCCTGGGCTGCCAAGAGCCGCGCGCTGCACCTGAGTGGGGTGCAGTTGGCGCTGGCCGGCCTGGGGCTGTCGGTGGGGCTGTTGCTGACCTCGCTCGGCCTGTACCACTGGGTCTTCCTGGAGGGCGCCCGTCAGGGCTGGCCAGTGGTCGGGCCCATGGTGCGCCTGCTGATCAAGGACGAGATGGCCTCGCAGGACGCCATCATGCGCGAGAACCTGGACGCCATGGCCAAGCGCCTGGGCCAGATGCAGGCGCGGCTGGTGCAGCTCGAATCGCTGAGCGAACGGGTCGCGGGCCTGGCCGGCGTGCCGGCCGCGGCCACCCCGCCCAAGGCGGGCGCCGGTGGTTTGCTCATCGCGCCGCGCTCGTTGTCCGCCGCCGAACTGCAATCGGCGCTGGAGCGCCTGGATGGTGCGGCCTTGAGCCAGATGGACTGGCTGGCCGCCACCGAGTCCAGCCTGTTCGAACAAAAGGTGCGCAGCAGCCGCCTGCCGACCGAGGCCCCCGTGGCGGGGGTCGACACCGGCTCGCATTTTGGCTGGCGCATCGATCCCATCACCGGCCAGTCGGCGCTGCACAGCGGGCTCGATTTCCCGGCCGACACCGGCACACCCATCGTCGCGGCGGCCGGTGGCGTGGTGGTGTATTCCGGCTGGAACGCCGCTTATGGGCAGACGCTGGAAATCGACCATGGCAACGACCTGCTGACCCGCTACGCCCATTCCTCGCGGCTGTTTGTCAAGAAGGGCGACCTCGTGCGCCGGGGGCAAAAGATCGCGGAGGTGGGCAACACCGGGCGTTCGACCGGTGCCCACCTGCACTTCGAGGTGCTGGTGGCCGGCGTGCCGCAAGACCCGCAGAAATTCCTCGATGCCGGCCGCTTGGCTGCGCAACCGCAGGAGGCGCGTGCCGGACCGCGCGCCAAGGCCCCGACGGGCACCGCCCTGGCCACCGCCACACCGCGCCGCTGACCCGGCGCCTCGGCAGGCCTGTGGGCCCGGCCCGCCATCCCTCCCCGGGTAGAATCAGCAAGTTTGGCCCCGTGCGTTTCACACGAGGCCTGCTGTCATTTTTTGACCCCACGGCTTGGCAGATTCCAAGAGTTTCCTGATCCGTCATCACCGCCGGCCTGCCGACAGGGCAGGGCCGCCGGTCAAGCACCTATGGCCACAAATTTCCTGACCAAAATCTTTGGCAGCCGCAACGACCGCCTGCTCAAGACCTACCGCAAGACGGTGGAACAGATCAACCGCCTGGAGCCACAGCTCGAGCAGCTCAGCGACGAGGCGCTCAAGGCCAAGACCGAAGAGTTCAAGGCCCGCGTGGCCCAGGGCGAGTCCGTCGACAGCCTGCTGCCCGAGGCCTTTGCGGTGGTGCGCGAAGGCAGCAAGCGTGTCATGAAGATGCGCCACTTCGACGTTCAGCTGCTCGGCGGCATCGCCTTGCACCACGGCAAGGTGGCCGAGATGCGCACCGGTGAGGGCAAGACCCTGACCGCCACGCTGCCGGTCTACCTCAACGCCCTGACCGGCAAGGGCGTGCACGTGGTCACGGTCAACGACTACCTGGCCAACCGCGACGCCCAGTGGATGGGCCGCCTGTACAACTTCCTGGGCCTGACGGTGGGCATCAACCTGCCGCAGATGCCGCGCGAGGACAAGCAGGCCGCCTACCAGGCCGACATCACCTACGGCACCAACAACGAATACGGCTTCGACTACCTGCGCGACAACATGGTCTACGAGACCGTGGACCGCGTGCAGCGCGGGCTCAACTACGCCATCGTCGACGAGGTCGACTCCATCCTGATCGACGAGGCGCGCACGCCCCTGATCATCAGCGGCCAGGCCGAAGACCACACCGCGCTCTACATCGCCATCAACCAGGTCGTGCCGCTGCTGACCCGCCAGGAGGGCGAGGCCGACCCGCGCACCGGCGAAGGCGTGATCAAGCCCGGCGACTTCACCGTCGATGAAAAGGGCCATGCCATCCACATGACCGAGGATGGTCACGAGAACGCCGAACGCATCCTCACCCAGGCCGGCCTGCTGGCCGAAGGCGCCTCGCTCTACGACCCGAGCAACATCGCGCTGATGCACCACCTGGTGACCGCGCTCAAGGCCCACCACCTCTACCACCGCGACCAGCACTACGTGAACCAGGGCGGCGAGATCGTCATCGTCGACGAGTTCACCGGCCGCCTGATGTCGGGCCGACGCTGGAGCGACGGCCTGCACCAGGCCGTGGAAGCCAAGGAAGGCGTGGGTATTCAGCCCGAGAACCAGACCCTGGCGTCCATCACCTTCCAGAACTACTTCCGCCTCTACGCCAAGCTGGCCGGCATGACCGGCACCGCCGACACCGAGGCCTACGAATTCCAGGAAATTTACGGTCTGGAAACCGTGGTGTTGCCGCCCAACCGGCCCAGCCAGCGCACCGACCAGCTCGACCGCGTCTACAAGACCACCCAGGAAAAGTACGACGCCGCCATCGCCGACATCCAGGAATGCCACGAGCGCGGCCAGCCGGTGCTGGTGGGCACCTCGTCGATCGAGAATTCCGAGATCATTGCCAACCTGCTGCAGAAGGCCGGCCTGCCCCACGAGGTGCTCAACGCCAAGCAGCACGCCCGCGAGGCCGACATCATTGCCCAGGCCGGCCGCGCCAAGGCCATCACCATCGCCACCAACATGGCGGGCCGCGGCACCGACATCGTGCTCGGCGGCAACCTCGAAAAGATGCTGGCGGCCGTGGAAGCCGACGCCTCGCTGGACGAGGCCGCCAAGGCACAGCGCATGGAGGCGCTGCGCACCCAGTGGCAGGCCGACCACGAGCAGGTCAAGGCCCTGGGCGGCCTGCGCATCATCGCCACCGAACGCCACGAGAGCCGCCGGATCGACAACCAGCTGCGCGGCCGCTCGGGCCGCCAGGGCGACCCCGGCTCCTCGCGTTTCTACCTGAGCCTGGACGACGCGCTGATGCGCATCTTCGCCGGTGACCGCGTGCGCGCCATCATGGACCGCCTGAAGATGCCCGAGGGCGAGGCCATCGAGGCCGGCATCGTCACCCGCAGCATCGAAAGCGCCCAGCGCAAGGTCGAGGCCCGCAACTTCGACATCCGCAAGCAGTTGCTGGAATACGACGACGTGTCCAACGACCAGCGCAAGGTGATCTACCAGCAGCGCAACGACATCCTCGACGCCCAGGACCTGAGCGCCCAGATCGCCGGCCTGCGCGAGGGCGCCATCACCGACGTGGTGCGCGCCCACGTGCCTGAGGGCACGGTGGAAGAGCAGTGGGACCTGCCCGGCCTGGAGCAGGTGCTGCGCGACGAGTGGGCGGTGGAAGTCACGCTGGTGGACTTCGTGGCCCAGGCCGAGGCCGTGACCGACGAGGACGTGCTGGAGCGCGTGCTCAAGGCCGCCCACGAGGTGTTCGATGCCAAGGTCGCGCAGGCCGGCGCCGACAGCTTCACGCAGTTCGAGCGCATGGTGCTGCTGCAGAGCATCGACTCGCACTGGCGCGAGCACCTGAGCGCGCTCGACTACCTGCGCCAGGGCATCCACCTGCGCGGCTACGCGCAGAAGCAGCCCAAGCAGGAATACAAACGCGAGGCCTTCGTGTTGTTCGGCCAGCTGCTCGACACGGTGAAGAACGAAGTCACCCGCACCTTGATGAACGTGCGCATCCAGTCCGAGGAACAGATCGCCCAGGCCGCCCAGGCGCTGGAAGCCAGCGCCGAGCGCGTGAGCAACGTGACCTACACCGCGCCCACCGAGACCGGAGAGGCCGAGTCCGTCGTGGACGCGAGCACCGTGGCCGGCGAGGTGCCCCGCGTGGGCCGCAACGACCCTTGCCCCTGTGGCAGCGGCAAGAAGTACAAGGCCTGCCACGGCAAATTGAGCTGAGGAGTTTGAGATGGCTGTGAACTGGACCGCACCGAGTGCGACCGATCTGTACCCTGTGCCCGGTGTGCGCATCGGCGTGGCCGAGGCCGGCATCCGCAAGGTCAACCGCAAGGACCTGACCGTGTTCCTGCTCGACGAGGGCACGGCGGTGGCCGGCGTCTTCACGCAGAACCGCTACTGCGCGGCGCCGGTGCAGATCTGCCGCGAGCACCTGGCCATGGGAACCGGTGTCCGGGCCATGGTCATCAACACCGGTAACGCCAACGCCGGCACCGGCGAGCCGGGCCTGGTGAACGCGCGGGCCACCTGCATCGGCCTGGCCAAGGCGCTGGACCTGGCACCCTCGCAGGTGCTGCCCTTCTCCACCGGCGTGATCATGGAGCCGCTGCCGGTCGACCGCGTGCTGGCCGGCCTGCCGACTGCCATCGCCGACGCGCAGGCGGGCCACTGGCTCAAGGCGGCCGAGGGCATCATGACCACCGACACCGTGGCCAAGGCCGCCAGCCGCCGCATCACCCTGGGTGGTCAGACGGTGACCGTGACCGGCATCGCCAAGGGCGCGGGCATGATCCGCCCCAACATGGCGACCATGCTGGGCTATGTGGCCACCGATGCGAAGATCGCGCCTGCCTTGCTGCAAGGCCTGGCGCGCGAACTGGCCGACGGCTCCTTCAACCGCGTGACGGTGGACGGCGACACCTCGACCAACGACTCCTTTGTGCTGGTGGCCACACGCCAGGCCGCACATGCCGAGATCACCGATCTGGCATCGGCCGATGGCCAGGCCCTTCGCGCCGCCCTGCTGGACGTGGCGCGCACCCTGGCCCACGCCATCGTGCGCGACGGCGAAGGCGCGACCAAATTCATCGCCGTCCGCGTGGAAGGCGGGAACAGCACCGACGAATGCCTCAAGGTGGCCTACGCCGTGGCCCATTCGCCCCTGGTCAAGACGGCCTTTTTCGCCAGCGACCCCAACCTGGGCCGCATCCTGGCGGCCGTGGGCTACGCCGGCATCGCCGACCTGGACCAGAACAAGATCGAGCTGCACCTGGACGACGTGCACGTGGTCACCCAGGGTGGGCGCCACCCGGCCTACCGCGAGGAAGACGGCGCGCGCGTGATGAAACAAAGCGAGATCACCATCCGCATCGGCCTGAACCGCGGCGCGGTGACCGACACCGTCTGGACCTGCGACTTCAGCCACGACTACGTCACCATCAACGCCGACTACAGGAGTTGACTCCGGCATGAACGAACATTTCGAGCGTCTGTTGCAACGTGCCGAACAGCTGATCTCCCGCATCGAAAGTGTCTTGCCCCAACCCCTGGGCGAGCCCGACTGGTCGGCCTCCATCGCCTACCGCTACCGCAAGCGCAGCAGCGGCCACGGCAGCCTGGAGCCGGTGCGCCATGTGGCCGACATGCGCCTGGCGTCGTTGAAGGAAATCGACCCGCAGAAGGACAAGATCCAGCGCAACACCTTGCAGTTCGTGCTCGGCCAGCCGGCCAACAACGTGTTGCTGACCGGCGCGCGTGGCACGGGCAAAAGCTCGCTGATCAAGGCCTGCCTCAACGAATACGCGGCCCAGGGCCTGCGCCTGATCGAGGTCGACAAGGCCGACCTGATCGATCTGCCCGACATCGTGGATGTGGTGGCCGGCCGGCCCGAGAAGTTCATCGTCTTCTGCGACGACCTGAGTTTCGAGGACGGCGAGCCGGGCTACAAGGCGCTCAAGTCCATCCTCGATGGCTCGGTGTCGGCGGCCTCGCCCAATGTGCTGATCTACGCGACCAGCAACCGGCGCCACCTGCTGCCCGAGTACATGAAGGAAAACCTCACCTACACCCACACCGCCGACGGCGAGGTGCACCCAGGCGAGGTGGTGGAAGAGAAGATCTCGCTGTCCGAGCGTTTTGGCCTCTGGGTCAGCTTCTATCCCTTCAGCCAGGACGAGTACCTCGCCATCGTGGCGCAGTGGCTGTCGTCTTTCAATGTGCCCGCGGCCGCCATCGAGGCGGCACGCCCCGAGGCGCTGGTGTGGGCCCTGGAACGGGGCTCGCGCAGCGGCCGCGTGGCTTACCAGTTCGCGCGCGATTACGCGGGCCGGCACGCCGGATGAGCAGCGGTGACCGCGCCGGGCCGCCCCAAGCGGGCGCCAACCCCCTTGGGGGGCAGCGAGCACACGAAGTGCCGAGCGTGGGGGCACGATCCTTCACCGAGGTGGCCGTCGGCATTCTCATCCGCCAGGATGGCGCGCTGCTGCTGTCCACCCGCCCCGAAGGCAAGCCCTATGCGGGCTACTGGGAATTTCCGGGTGGCAAGGTCGAGGCCGGTGAGACGGTGACCGAGGCCTTGCGGCGGGAACTGCACGAAGAACTGGGCGTGACCATCGCCGACGCCGTCGAGTGGCGTGTCACCGAGCACGATTACCCCCATGCGCTGGTGCGCCTGCACTGGTGCAAGGTGCGCGAATGGCAGGGCGACTTCGAGATGCGCGAAGGCCAGCAGATGGCGTGGCAGACCTTTCCTTTGACGGTGTCGCCTGTGTTGCCCGGAGCCTATCCGGTGCTGGACTGGCTGGAACAGGAGCCGGGCCGCTACTGAAGCCGGGGGTCGCCGAAGGGCTGTTCGTCCGGCGGTGCCTCGGTTGGCATGCGGAAACTTTCGCTGGCCCAGGCGCCCAGGTCCGTCTGCTTGCAGCGCTCCGAGCAGAAGGGGCGGTAGCGGTTGCTGGTGGCGTAGATGCTGGGGCCGCCGCAGGCGGGACAGCGCACGGTCCGTGGGGGCAATGCCTCTGGGGTCACCGTCACACCGTCATGCGCAGAGGCTGAGCTCGAAATTGATGTCGGCGTCGGTGGCACCGTGCAGACGGTGGTCCTCGCCCATGCGCATCATGCGCACCGAAAACATCAGGCGGTTGCCGCTGATCTCGGGCACCAGGCCCAATCCGCCATCGATGTGCACGCGCAGCATCTGGAAGGTGCGGCCCTGCGGCAGGTTTTGCTGGAACTGCCCGCCCACCGCCACCACCTTTTGGGGGGAGCCGGCATCGCGCAGCAGCTTGAGCAACCAGTGGATGGCCTCGGCCAGGGGCGCGAGCTGGCCCACCCATTCGCCGAGGTCGCGCTGGCGCTGTTCGGCCGGCTGGTGCTGCCAGTCGAAGTAGGCCGGCAGGTCGAACTCGCAGGTGCCACCCGGGATGCCGATGCGGCTGCGGATGGCCATCAGCCAGTCGTTGTCGGTGAGGGTCTGGCCCATCTTGCCCGAGATGGCGTTGAGGGCGCTGAAGCAGTCGTCGAGGCGGTTCACCACCTGGTCGAGCGCGGCTTCCGAGATGGCCGGGTTGCCACGGTAGCTGTTGAGCTGCTGCTTGTGCTTCTCCAGGTCCTTGAGCACGTCCGTCTTCATATCGGCCCGCGCGGCCACGTCCATCACCTCGAAGATGGTCTGGATGGCGAAGTGGTGGTCCAGCGGGTGGGTGCGGGGGACCAGCTCACCCAGACGCCGGAACAGGTGCTCCAGCCGAAGGTAGGTCCGAATGCGTTCGTTGAAGGGGTACTCGTACAGGATCACGGCGCAGGCAGAGTCGGGTGGGGCGAAAGAACCATCATAGCCCGAATGACGCGGCGAACGCCCGCACATCCTGTTCCAATTGCAGCAGGCTGTTGCCGCTGCCATTGAAGACCACGGCATCGGCGGCCGCGAGCCGCCGCGCCCGTGTGGCCTGCTGGCGCATGACCGCCTCCACCGCCTCGCGCGTCCAGCCGTTGCGCGCCATGACACGCTGGATCTGGGTGTCGGCGTCGCAGTCGACGACCAGCACCGCATCGACCCGCGTCCGCCAGTGGGGGGATTCGACCAGCAGGGGCACGTCGAACACCACACACGGCGCGGTGCTGGCCTGGAGCGCGGCGGCCATGGCGCGTTGAACGGCGGGGTGGACGATGCCCTCGAGCGCCTGCTTGGCCGACGGGTCGCTGAAAACCTGGGCACGCATGCGGTCGCGGTTCAGGCTGCCATCGGCCGCGACAAAATCGTCGCCGAACACGCGGCGTATCTCGGCCATGGCGCTGCCGCCGGCCGCCGTGCTGGCGCGCGACATGGCATCGGCGTCGAGCACCTGGGCCCCCAGGGCGCCCAGCAGGCCAGCGACGGTGCTCTTGCCGCTGCCGATGCCACCCGTGAGGCCCAGGCGCCAACGCGGCTGGGCGCTCACAGCCCGATCGCCCCCAGGATGGCCTGCGGGCCGAAGAACAGGGCGGCGAAACCCGCGCCGGCCAGGAAGGGGCCAAAGGGCACGTAGCCGCCTTCGCGCAACCGGCTGAACACCTTGAGCGCGATGCCCACGATGGCGCCGATCACCGAGGCCATCAGGATGATGGGCACCAGGGCCTGCCAGCCGAACCAGGCGCCCAGCGCGGCGAGCAGCTTGAAATCGCCATAGCCCATGCCTTCCTTGCCGGTGGCGAGCTTGAACAGCCAGTAGATGCTCCACAAGGACAGGTAGCCCGCCACCGCGCCCCACAAGGCATCCACCAGTGGCACGCTGGTCCATTGCAGCGCCGCGGCGATCAGCCCGCCCCACAGCAGGGGCAGGGTGATGTCATCGGGCAGCAGGGTGGTGTCCCAGTCGATGAAGGCCAGGGAGACCAGGGCGGCGGCAAACAGGCACCAGGCGAGTGTGCTCACACTCAAGCCGTGCCGTGCAAAGCTGTAGGCGAACAAGCCGCCGGTCACAAGTTCGACCAGGGGGTAACGCGCCGAGATGCCGGCACCACACTGGCCACAGCGCCCGCGCAGTGCCAGCCAGCTGAGGACCGGAACGTTCTGGTACCAGTGGATCGGCGTCTGGCAGGCCGGGCAGTGCGAGCGTGGGGTCACCAGGTTGAAGGGCTTGCCTTCGGGGGGCGGATGGCCCGACAGCTCGGCGCACTCCTGCGCCCAACGCCGCTCCATCATCTTGGGCAGGCGGTGGATGACCACGTTGAGGAAGCTGCCGACCAGCAGGCCGAGGATGGCTGCCAGCAGCAGGCCGATGGGATCGGTGACAACCATTCAGACCACCGCGCCGATCTTGAAGATGGGCAGGTACATGGCCACCACGATGCCACCGATGATGGTGCCCAGGACCACGATGATGATGGGCTCCATCAGGCTGGACAGGCCGGCCACCATCTCGTCGACCTCGGCCTCGTAGAAATCGGCCGCCTTGCCGAGCATGTGGTCGATGGAGCCGGACTCTTCGCCGATGGCGCACATCTGCAGCACCATGGACGGGAAGATGCTGGCATTGGTCATGGCCTGGGTCAGGCTGGTGCCGGTGGAGACTTCCTGCTGGATTTTTTCGGTGGCCAGGGCATAGACCGAGTTGCCCGATGCGCCACCGACCGAGTCCAGCGCCTCCACCAGGGGCACGCCGGCCGCGAACATGGTGGACAGGGTGCGGGTCCACCGGGCCACCACCGACTTTTCAACCAGGGTGCCGAAAATGGGGATGCGCAGCATGACCCGGTCCATGAACTGCTGCACTTTTTCGTTGCGCTGCCAGGCCTGCAGGAAGAAATACATGCCGCCGCCCAGCAGGCCAAAAATCAGCCACCAGTAGGCGATCATGAATTCGCTGATGGCGATCACCATCAGGGTGGGGGCTGGCAGGTCGGCGCCGAAGGACGAAAACACCTCCTTGAAGGCCGGGATCACGAAGATCATGATGATGGTGACCACCACAAAGGCCACCACCATCACCGCGATCGGGTACATCAGCGCCGACTTGATCTTGGATTTGATGCCTTCGGTCTTCTCCATGTAGATGGCCAGGCGGTCCAGGAGTTCTTCCAGGATACCGGCCGCTTCACCGGCCTCGATCAGGTTGCAGTAGAGGTTGTTGAAATACAGCGGGTGCTTGCGGAAGGCCGAGCTCAGCGAGGTGCCGGTCTCCACGTCGGTGCGGATGTCGTTGAGCAGCCGGGCCACGTTGGGGTTGGGGTTGCCTCGGCCCACGATGTCGAAGGACTGCAGCAAGGGCACGCCGGCCTTCATCATGGTGGCCAGCTGGCGGGTGAAGATGGCGATGTCCTTGGGCTTGATGGGTTTGCCCGAATTCATGCGCCGCTTCTTGATCTTGCTCGGCAGGATGCCCTGGCGCCGCAGCGAGGCCTGCACCTGGTTTTCGCCGGCGGCGCGGGTTTCACCTCGCACCGTCTTGCCATTGCGGTCCTTGCCCTCCCACTCGAACAGATACTCCTTGACGTTCTTCTGTGTCGCGGTTGCCATGTGGGGTCCTCTGAATGTCGGGGCGTGGGCCGGCGGCGTGTTCACTCGTTGGTGCAGTTGAGCACTTCCTCAAGCGAGGTGACGCCCAGTTTAACCTTGTGCAAGCCCGCTTCGCGCAGGCTGCGCACGCCTTCCCGGCTGGCCTGTTTGGCGATTTCCAGCGCGCTGCCGCCGCGCAGGATGATGTTCTGCATTTCCTCGGTGATGGGCATCACCTGGTAGATGCCGACCCGGCCCTTGTAGCCGTTGTTGCAGGCGTTGCAGCCCACCGGCTTGTAGGGGCGCCAGCTGCCGTCCAGCTCCTCCGGCTTGAAGCCGGCGGTGAGCAGGGCGTGTTCGGGCACGTCCAGCGGTGTCTTGCACTGGGGGCACAGGCGGCGGGCCAGCCGCTGCGCGGTGATCAGGATCACGCTGGCGGCGATGTTGAAGGGCGCGATGCCCATGTTGATCATGCGCGTGAGCGTGGACGGCGCGTCGTTGGTGTGCAGGGTGGACAACACCATGTGGCCGGTCTGTGCGGCCTTGATCGCGATGTCGGCGGTTTCCAGGTCTCGGATCTCACCCACCATGATGACGTCCGGGTCTTGGCGCAGGAAGGCCTTGAGGGCGGCGGCAAATGTCAGCCCGGCCTTCTCGTTCACGTTGACCTGGTTGACGCCGGGCAGGTTGATTTCGGATGGGTCCTCTGCGGTGGAGATGTTCACGCCCGGCTGGTTGAGGATGTTCAGGCAGGTGTAGAGCGACACCGTCTTGCCCGAGCCGGTGGGGCCGGTGACCAGCACCATGCCGTAAGGGCGCGAAATCGCGTCCAGCAGCTTTCTTTTCTCGTCCGGTTCGTAGCCCAGGGCCTCGATGCCCAGCTTGGCGCTGCTGGGGTCGAGGATGCGGATCACGATCTTCTCGCCGAACAGCGTGGGCAGCGTGCTGACGCGAAAGTCGATCACCTTGTCCGGGCCCACCTTGAGTTTCATGCGCCCGTCCTGGGGCACACGCTTCTCGGAGATGTCCATCTTGGAAATCACCTTGATGCGCGAAGCCAGCTTGTCCTTGATCGCCACCGGTGGGTTGGCGATCTCGCGCAATTCGCCGTCGATGCGGAAACGCACCCGGTAGCTGGTCTCGAACGGTTCGAAATGCAGGTCGGATGCCCGCATGCTGAAGGCATCCAACAGCATCTTCTGCAAAAAGCGCACAACAGGCGCGTCTTCGACCTCGGCGGACACCTTTTCCGCCGGCTCGCCCGAGCTCATTTCGACGCTGGTCTCGTCGAACTCGAACTCGCCGCCGACGATGTGGTCGATGGCTTCGCTGGCGCTGGTGCCGGCGGCATCGACCAGGCGCGACAACTTGTCGTATTCGGCAATCACCCAGTCCACGCCCAGCTGGGACGAAAACTTGATCTTCTCCAGCGCCTGGTGGTCCGAGGGGTCGGCGGTGGCGATGGTGAGTCGGTTGCTGCGCCGGCTCAGCACCAGGATGCGGGCCTGCTGGCAGACCTTGGGGTCGAGCACGCCCTGGGGCAGGCGGTGGACGTCCACCGCGTCGAGATCGACCAGCGGCGCGGAGAAGGCCTGCGACATGGTGTGGGCGAGATCGGCCGCCGAGACCGCGCCGCTGCCGACCAGCTCGGAGATGAAGCTGGCGCGCTGCGCCTGGGCGCGGGCGTAGATGTCTTCGGCGCGTCGGGCGTCGAGTTTGCCAGCGGCCACCAGGGTGCGCGCCAAGCCCGGCAAGGCCATGGTCACCGTGGTGGATTTGTCTTCTTCAGCCATGAAAAGCGCCCATCTGGCGGACGCACCCAATCACGGGTTGACCACGGAGCCATGTCGCCATCATGCGTTCCTGGTCCTTCGATCCCATGGTGGATGATTGGCATTGATGGCAGATGGCTGCATTTTGTCGGGTAGATGGCCGAAATTGCTTACCACAATCGGCCAGAGGGTCGAAAATGGGCCTTCGTGTATAGTCCGCACGCTTTTGAACCATTGCAAATGGTTTGTTGCATTCTAGATGCACACACTGGAGAAACATATGGATTTGCGCAAACTCAAGACCCTGATCGATCTGGTGTCGGAGTCCAACGTGTCGGAACTCGAAATCACCGAAGCCGAAGGCAAGGTCAGAATTGTGAAGAGCGCGCCCGTGGGCGCCGCGGTCGCGGTGGCGCCGGTCGTGCAGGCGGTGGCGCCGGCCCCGGTGGCGGTGGCCGCACCGGTCGCGGCCGAGGTGGCAGCACCCGCAGCGCCGGCGGGCCACGTGGTGAAGTCGCCCATGGTGGGCACGTTCTACCGCGCGTCCAGCCCGGGCGCCAAGGCGTTTGTCGAGATTGGCGCGCAGATCAAGGAAGGCGAGCCGATCTGCATCGTCGAGGCCATGAAGATCCTCAACGAGATCGAGGCCGACAAGAGCGGCACGGTCACCCAAATCCTGGTCGAGAACGGCCAGCCGGTCGAATACGGTCAGCCGCTGTTCGTCATTGAGTGATGGGCGCCATGCCATGTTCAAGAAGATACTGATTGCGAACCGGGGCGAGATCGCCCTGCGGGTGCAGCGCGCCTGCCGGGAAATGGGCATCAAGGCCGTGATGGTCTACTCCGAAGCCGACCGTGACGCCAAGTACGTCAAATTGGCGGACGAGGCGGTCTGCATCGGACCGGCCCCGTCTGCACAGAGTTACCTCAACATGCCGGCCATCATTTCGGCCGCCGAGGTGACCGACGCCGAGGCCATCCACCCGGGCTACGGTTTCCTGAGTGAAAACGCCGATTTTGCCGAGCGGGTGGAAAAAAGCGGCTTCAAGTTCATCGGCCCCACGCCCGAATCCATCCGACTGATGGGCGACAAGGTGTCGGCCAAGCAGGCCATGATCCGCGCCGGCGTGCCCTGCGTGCCCGGCTCCGACGGTGCCTTGCCTGCCGACCCGGTGGTGATCAAGCGCACGGCCAAGGCCATCGGCTACCCGGTCATCATCAAGGCGGCGGGCGGTGGCGGCGGGCGCGGCATGCGGGTGGTGCACACCGAGGCGGCGCTGCTGCACGCGGTGCAGACCACCAAGGCCGAAGCGGGTGCCGCTTTTGGCAACCCGGAGGTTTACATGGAGAAGTTTCTCCAGAACCCGCGCCACATCGAGATCCAGATCCTGGCCGACCAGCACCGCAACGCCGTCTACCTGGGCGAGCGCGACTGCTCCATGCAGCGCCGCCACCAGAAGGTGATCGAGGAGGCGCCCGCGCCGGGCATTCCGCGCCGCCTGATCGAGAAGATCGGCGAGCGCTGCGCTGCGGCCTGCAAGAAGATCGGCTACCGCGGAGCGGGCACCTTCGAGTTCCTCTACGAGAACGGCGAGTTCTACTTCATCGAGATGAACACCCGCGTGCAGGTGGAGCACCCGGTGACGGAGTGGATCACCGGCATCGACATCGTGCGCACCCAGATCGCGGTGGCGGCGGGCGAGAAGCTGCCCTTCACCCAGCGCCAGATCGAGCTGCGGGGCCACGCCATCGAGTGCCGCATCAACGCCGAGGACCCCTACAAGTTCACGCCTTCGCCGGGCCGGGTGACCACCTGGCACGCGCCGGGCGGTCCTGGCGTGCGGGTGGACTCGCACGTCTACGCCAACTACTTCGTGCCGCCCAACTACGACTCCATGGTCGGCAAGATCATCGTGCACGGCGACACCCGCGAGCAGGCCCTGGCGCGCATGAGCACGGCCTTGTCCGAGACCGTGGTCGAAGGCATACAGACCAACATTCCGCTGCACCGCGAGCTGATGGTCGACGCCAGCTTCGTGGCCGGTGGCACCAACATCCACTACCTCGAAGAGTGGCTGTCCAAGCGGGTACGCTGATGTTCGAACTGACCCTGCTCGCCCCCGAAGACCGCGTCGAGACCCTGAGCGAGGCGCTGGAAGCCCTGGACGCGCTGAGCGTGTCGGTGGAAGACGCCGACGCGCTGACCGAGGCCGAGCAGGCCTTGTTCGGCGAGCCCGGCATGCCACCGCCCAAGGCCGGCTGGCAGCGCTCGCGCGTGGTGGCCCTGTTCAACGCCGAGGCCGCCGCCCGCGAGGCGGCCGCGCTGCTGCAGGCGCAGGACTTTTTCGACGGCTGCGAGATCCTGGCCGTGACCCCGCTGGCCGACCAGGACTGGGTGCGCCTGACTCAGTCGCAGTTCGACCCGGTGGAAATCACGTCCACGTTCTGGATCGTGCCCAGCTGGCACGAACCGCCGGCGCAAGCCCAACAGGTCATACGCCTGGACCCCGGCCTGGCCTTCGGCACCGGCACCCATCCGACCACCCGCATGTGCCTGCGCTGGATCGCGGCACGCAGCCTCGCCGACCAGCGGGTGCTGGACTACGGCTGCGGCTCCGGCATCCTGGCCATTGGCGCCGCCAAGGTGGGCGCCACCGACATCGTCGCGGTCGACATCGACCCGGCAGCTGTCGAATCGACCCGGCTCAACGCGGCCAACAACCACGTGGCCTTGCACGCCGGTCTGCCGGATCAGGCCCAAGGTCTGTACCAGGTGGTGCTGGCCAACATCCTGGCCACGCCGCTCAAGGTGCTGGCCCCGCTGCTGTGTGCCCACGTGGCCGCCGGCGGCCATCTGGTGCTGGCGGGCATCCTGTCGCGCCAGGTGGACGAGCTCAAGGCGGCCTATGCGCCCTGGATGGCGCTGCAGGTGACCGACGAGCTCGATGGCTGGGTGCTCATGACCGCGCAGCGGCCCTGACAGGCGGCGTCCAGGCTCGGCGTCGCCACGAGGCGGGGGCACAAAAGCCGTGCACCCGCGCCTCTACAATCGCTGACGATGAGCTTTGCCACCCGTTGCCCCGCCTGCACCACCCGTTTCCGGGTGGTCGCGGACCAGCTCAAGATTTCCGAGGGCTGGGTGCGTTGTGGCCAGTGTGGGGAGGTGTTTGACGCCACCCAGGACCTGGTGTCCTGGTCGGATTCGGCGCATGGCCCGGTACACGCCGAGCCCGGCATCGAGTCCGACACGGAGGCCGGCGCGGGCATGGTGTCTGCGGCCCCGCCAACGGCCCCCGATCCGCAGCCCCCTGAGCAGCGCTTGGACTTGCCTGCCGAGGCCACGGACGATCCGGCGGTGGATGTGCTGCTGGAATTTCCCTCGGACGATGGGGCGGCCTCGGTGGCCGACGACAGTGCATGGCCCGTGGCCGATGCACCCCGTGGCGAACACGGGCCGGCCGAGCCGCCCGAAGTGCCGGCCGACGCCGATCTCTCACCACCCAACCACACGCCCGAGCCCGAGGCGGTTCCGGCCGAAGCTGCCTGGACGCCCGCCGCGGAGTGGGCAGGCCCGTCCGAGGACGACACGCCGCTGGTGCCTGAATCGGTGGGTTTTGTGCGCCAGGCCCAGCGCCGTGCCTGGTGGCAACGCACGGGTGTGCGCTGGATGCTGGCGCTGGCGAGCGTGGGTCTGGTGCTGGCCCTGGCGCTGCAGTGGATCTTGCACGAGCGGGACCGCATCGCGGCCCTGCGGCCCGATCTGCGCCCGGTGCTGCAGCGCCTGTGCCAGCCGCTGGGCTGCCAGGTCCAGGCCTTGCGCTGGATCGACGCGCTCAGCATCGAAAGCACCACGCTGGCCCGCCGTGGCAACGGCCGCTACGCGCTGGAAGTGGTGTTGCGCAACGCCTCGATCTTCGAGCTGGCCATGCCGGCGCTCGAGCTCAGCGTGACCGACGTGCGCGACCAGTTGCTGGTGCGCCGCGTCATCCTGCCCACCGAGATGCCACCACCGGCGGACAAGGTGCCGCCCCAGGGCCTGACGACGCTGCGCATGGAGGTGTCCATCGATGCCACGCTGGGCGACGCGCTGGCCGGCTACCGCACCCTGGTTTTCTACCCCTGACCGTTTCCTACCCGCTCACACCATGTCCATCTACGTTTGTGGCTCCCTGGCCTTCGACACCATCATGTCCTTCGAGGGCCGTTTTGCGGAGCAGATCCTGCCCGAGCAGTTGCACATCCTCAACGTGTCTTTCCTGGTCCCGGCCCTGCGGCGCGAGTACGGGGGCTGTGCCGGCAACATCGCCTATGGCCTGCGCCAGCTTGGCGCCTCGGTCACACCCGTGGCCACGCTGGGCAACGACGGCCAGGACTATCTGGCGCGCCTGACGTCGCTGGGCATTGACACCAGTCATGTGCAACTCGACGCCGGTGCCTACACCGCTCAGGCCATGATCATGACCGACCGCGACAACAACCAGATCACCGCCTTCCACCCCGGGGCCATGTCGCAGGCCCACCTCAACCCCATCCGCCCGGTCGGCGGTGGCCACATCGGCATCATCGCGCCCGATGGCCGAGAGGCCATGCTCAGCCATGCGGAGCAGTTCCATGCCGCTGGCATCCCGTTCGTGTTCGATCCCGGCCAGGGCCTGCCCATGTTCGACGGTGCCGAGCTGCGTCACTTCATCGACCTGGCCGACTGGGTGGCCGTGAACGATTACGAAGGCCACATGCTCAGCGAGCGCACCGGCTGGAGCCTGGCCGAGGTATCGCAGCAGGTGCGCGGGCTCATCGTCACCCTGGGCGAGCACGGCGTTGATGTGTGGGAGCAGGGTCGGGCGCAGCGCGTCGCGGGCGACCGGGCCGAGCAGGTGCTGGACCCCACCGGCTGTGGCGACGCCTTCCGCGCGGCGCTGCTGTTTGGTCTGTCGCAGGGCTGGCCACTGGCACGTTGTGCGGCCCTGGGCAACCGCATGGGCGCGCGCAAGATCGCCAGCCGCGGCCCGCAGAACTACCAGCTCAGCGAGGCCGACCGCACGTTGGCATGACGACGCCCCATGAAAAAAGCCCGGTGCGCGAAGCACCGGGCTTTTGACGTCAGGAAACCCCGAATCAGGGCTTGCTGGACGTGGGGAAAGGCCATGCGGCCTGCGGGTTCAGCGTGGTTTGCGCTGCGGGTGCAGGGGCAGGCTTGGCGGGCGCCTTTTTCGCGGCGGCTTTCTTGGCGGCAGGGGCGGCGGCTTTCTTGGCGGCGGGTGCTTTTTTCGCAGCCGCTTTCTTCGCCGGGGCGGCCTTCTTCGCAGGTGCTGCAGCCTTCTTCGCCGGAGCGGCCTTCTTCGCAGGCGCAGCCTTCTTCGCCGGAGCGGCCTTCTTCGCAGGCGCAGCCTTCTTCGCCGGAGCGGCCTTCTTGGCAGGCGCAGCCTTCTTCGCCGGTGCGGCCTTCTTAGCAGGCGCAGCCTTCTTCGCCGGTGCGGCCTTCTTGGCAGGCGCAGCCTTCTTCGCCGGTGCGGCCTTCTTAGCAGGTGCTGCCTTCTTCGCCGGTGCGGCCTTCTTAGCAGGTGCTGCCTTCTTCGCCGGTGCGGCTTTCTTAGCAGGTGCTGCCTTCTTGGCCGGTGCGGCCGCCTTCTTCGCAGGAGCGGCCTTTTTTGCCGCAGCTTTTTTCGCAGTTGCCATTTTGTTCTCCTTGATCAAGTTGCACAGTGCACCACACGCCCCAGGATGGACGTGCAGCGATTCAGCGGGTTGGGAGCCTGTGGATGCATGCCACTTGTGGTGCCCAGCGCGTTGAATGGGGAGACAAAACCCGCGCGCCGCGTCGCGGCAGCGTGTTGGTCGGGTTTTGAGGATGAGGGCCGCATGAGGTGGAAGAAGGTGTGGGCGCTGGGCTCAATCCCAGGACAGTGCGCCGCCCGACTGGTACTCGATCACGCGGGTTTCGAAGAAGTTGCGTTCCTTCTTGAGGTCGATCATCTCGCTCATCCAGGGGAACGGGTTTTCTTCGTTGGGGAACAGGGGCTCCAGGCCGATCTGCGTGGCACGCCGGTTGGCGATGTAGCGCAGGTAGCCCTTGAACATGGAGGCGTTGAGGCCCAGCACGCCGCGGGGCATGGTGTCCTCGGCATAGCGGTATTCAAGCTCGACGGCCTTCTCGAACAGCGCCTTGATCTCGGCCTTGAATTCGGGTGTCCACAGGTGCGGGTTCTCGAGCTTGAGCTGGTTGATCAGGTCGATGCCGAAGTTGCAGTGCATGGACTCGTCGCGCAGGATGTACTGGTACTGCTCGGCGGCACCGGTCATCTTGTTCTGGCGGCCCAGCGCCAGGATCTGCGTGAAGCCGACGTAGAAGAACAGACCTTCCATGAGGCAGGCAAAGACGATCAGGCTCTTGAGCAGGGTCTGGTCGTTCTCGGGCGTGCCGGTGTGGAAGTTGGGGTCCATGATCGCCTCGATGAAGGGGATCAGGAACTGGTCCTTGTCACGGATCGACGCCACCTCGTTGTAGGCGTTGAAAATCTCGCCTTCGTCCAGGCCGAGGGACTCGACGATGTACTGGTAGGCGTGGGTGTGGATGGCTTCTTCAAAGGCCTGGCGCAGCAGGAACTGGCGGCACTCGGGCGCCGTGATGTGGCGGTAGGTGCCCAGCACGATGTTGTTGGCGGCCAGCGAGTCGGCGGTGACGAAGAAGCCGAGGTTGCGCTTGACGATGCGGCGCTCGTCTTCGCTCAGGCCGTTGGGGTCTTTCCAGGTCGCGATGTCGCGCGACATGTTCACCTCCTGCGGCATCCAGTGGTTGGCGCAGGTGGCCAGGTATTTTTCCCAGGCCCACTTGTACTTGAAGGGCACCAGCTGGTTGACGTCGGTCTGGCCGTTGATGATGCGCTTGTCGGCGGCCGAGACGCGGCCACCCAGGCGGCTGGCGGCCTGCTGTGCGACCATGGCCTGTGCCTGGATGGGCGCGGAAGCAACGAGGGGAGCGGGACTGTGTTGCGCCAGAGACGGCGAGGCTGGCACACCGCTGGGGCTGTGCGATGCCGGCGGCAGAGATTGGCGTGGCGATGAGGGCTTGACTTCGTCGTCCCAGGTCAGCATAGGTGTGTCCGAGTGTGTGGATTATCAAAGCAGCGATTCGAAAAGCAAAGCGTCATCTCGAATCGCGGCATGTGTTTGTTGTGTCAGTGCATCGAAAACACGCACGAACACCCTGATGGGGTCCGTGCGTGTGGGGTCGCACTTACTGGCAGGCCTCACAACCGGGGTCGTCGATGGCGCAGAACTTGATGTCCGTGGCGGCTTCGCCCAGCATCGGTTCGGTGCTCACGGCGGCTTGGGGTGCGGTCTGCATCGCGCCGCCGCTGCCCATGGACACCGCGTTGAGCTGACCGGTGCGGCCGGTGGATTTCTCCACGTGCGTGGCGCTCATGGTGCGCAGGTAGTAGGTGGTCTTGAGGCCGCGCAGCCAGGCCAGCTTGTAGGTGTCGTCGAGCTTCTTGCCCGAGGCGCCGGCCATGTAGATGTTCAGGCTCTGTGCCTGGTCGATCCACTTCTGGCGGCGTGCGGCGGCTTCCACCAGCCAGGTGGTCTCCACCTCGAAGGCGGTGGCGTACAAGGCCTTGATGTCCTGCGGCACGCGGTCGATGGGGCGCAGCGAACCGTCGAAGTGCTTGAGGTCCATGACCATCACGTCGTCCCACAGGCCCAGGCGCTTGAGGTCCTTGACCAGGTAGCTGTTGATGACGGTGAACTCGCCCGACAGGTTGGACTTGACCGACAGGTTGCCGAAGCAGGGCTCGATCGAGGCATCCACGCCAATGATGTTGGAGATGGTGGCGGTGGGGGCGATGGCCACGCAGTTGGAGTTGCGCATGCCGTCGGCCGCGATCTTGGCGCGCAGCGCGTCCCAGTCCAGCGTCGCCGAGCGGTCGCATTCCACATAGCCGCCGCGCTGCTGGGCCAGCAGCTCCAGCGAGTCCAGCGGCAGGATGCCCTTGTCCCACAGCGAGCCCTTGTAGCTGGAGTAGCGGCCACGCTCGCGGGCCAGTTCGGTCGACGCCCAGTAGGCGTGGTAGCACACGGCTTCCATCGAGCGGTCGGCGAACTCGACCGCTTCCTGCGAGGCGTAGGGCACACGCAACTGGTACAGCGCGTCCTGGAAGCCCATGATGCCCAGCCCGACCGGGCGGTGGCGCAGGTTGGAGTCGCGCGCCTTCTTGACCGCGTAGTAGTTGATGTCGATCACGTTGTCGAGCATGCGCATCGCCGTCGTGATGGTGCGCTTGAGCTTGTCCTGGTCGATCTGGCCGTCCTTCAGGTGCTGCGCCAGGTTGACCGAGCCGAGGTTGCAGACCGCGGTTTCGGTGTCGCTGGTGTTGAGCGTGATCTCGGTGCACAGGTTGGACGAGTGCACCACGCCGGCGTGCTGTTGCGGGCTGCGCACGTTGCAGGCGTCCTTGAAGGTGATCCAGGGGTGGCCGGTCTCGAACAGCATCGAGAGCATCTTGCGCCACAGGTCGGTGGCCGGCACCTTGCGGTAGGGCTTGATCTCGCCGCGCGCGGCCTTCTCCTCGTAGGCCAGGTAGGCCTTTTCGAAGTCGGTGCCGAACTTGTCGTGCAGGTCGGGCACGTTGTTGGGTGAGAACAGGCTCCACTCGCCCTTTTCCATCACGCGCTTCATGAACAGGTCGGGAATCCAGTTCGCCGTGTTCATGTCGTGGGTGCGGCGGCGGTCGTCGCCGGTGTTCTTGCGCAGCTCCAGGAATTCCTCGATGTCCAGGTGCCAGGTTTCCAGGTAGGTGCAGACCGCGCCCTTGCGCTTGCCGCCCTGGTTCACGGCCACGGCCGTGTCGTTGACCACCTTGAGGAAAGGCACCACGCCCTGCGACTCGCCGTTGGTGCCCTTGATGTGGCTGCCCAGGGCGCGCACGCGCGTCCAGTCGTTGCCCAGGCCGCCGGCGAACTTGCTCAGCAGCGCGTTTTCCTTGATGGACTCGTAGATGCCGTCGAGGTCGTCGGGCACCGTTGTCAGGTAGCAGCTGGAGAGCTGCGAGCGCAGCGTGCCCGAGTTGAACAGCGTGGGCGTGGACGACATGAAGTCGAACGAGGACAGCACCTCATAGAACTCGATGGCGCGCGCCTCGCGGTCGATTTCGTTCAGCGCCAGGCCCATGGCCACACGCATGAAGAAGGCCTGCGGCAGCTCGATGCGGGTCTTACGCACGTGCAGGAAGTAGCGGTCGTACAGGGTCTGCAGGCCCAGGTAGTCAAAGCCGAGGTCGCGGTCTGCCTTGAGCGCGGCGCCCAGGCGCTTGAGGTCGTACTGCAGCAGCTTCTCGTCCAGCAGCTCGTTCTCCACCCCCTTCTTGATGAAGCCCGGGAAGTAGTCGGCGTAGTGGGTGGCCATGTCGGCCTGCAGCACTTCCTCGCCCAGCACTTCCTTGACGATGGTGTGCAGCAGCAGGCGTGCCGTGGCGTAGGTGTAGTCGGGGTCCTTCTCGATCAGGGTGCGGGCGGCCAGGATGGCGGCCTTGTGCACTTCTTCGAGCGGCACGCCGTCGTAGAGGTTGCGCAGCGTTTCGGCGACGATCGGGTCGGGCTTGACCTCGCTGCCCAGGTTGGCGCAGGCGTTGTTGATCAGGCCCTGCAGGTGGGCGATGTCCAGCGTCACGCGCTGGCCCTGGTCCAGCACGTGCAGCACCGGGGCGGTGGTGGTCGGTGCGCCTTGTTGTGCGCGCTCCTGCGCGCGGCGTTCGCGGTACAGCACGTAGGCGCGGGCCACTTCGTGGTGACCGCTGCGCATCAGGCCCAGTTCAACCTGGTCTTGCACGTCTTCGATGTGGAAGGTGCCGCCGCTGGGGCGCGAGCGCATCAGCGCGCGCACCACGGCCTGAGTCAGCTGCTCCACGTCCTCGCGCACGCTGGCCGAGGCAGCGCCCTGCGTGCCGTGCACGGCCAGGAAGGCCTTCATCAGCGCGACGGCGATCTTGTTGGGGGCGAAGGGCACCACGGCGCCGTTGCGACGGATGATCTGGTAGTGCGACAGCGCATCGCCGGTGGTGGCGCGCGCCGCGGTGTCGGTGGCCATGGGCAGGCCGGCCTGGGCGGCGGGGGAGATGCTGGCTTCGGTGGTTTGCATTGGTTCCTCTTGAGATTGTTGTGGGTTCGTTTCGCTGCAATGCGGGGGACTGAGCGTGATGGCTTTTCAGGGTTTCGAGGCTTCACCAGGGGACCAGGGGAGGTGGCATGGTGGCCTTCCCGGTGTTTTGTCCAAATCGCTGGATGGGCACTATATCTAGTGTGTCGGCTTACGACAAGCCACTACCGGTAGTGTATCGATCGCCGGTTTCAATAGGCAAAAAAGCGGGTATTTTTTTGCGGGCCCAGGTGATCGGCATGGCACCTCCACGGTGCCCGCTGCATCGCCATGGCCGGCGCTGGTGTGCGTGTCGCAGGCCTCATGCCATGCGGCCTGGCGGTGGTTTTTTGCTCGCAGGGCGCGCCGCTGCTGGCTTGCATGATCCGACGCATCGGCCGGATCATGGTCCGGTCATGGCGACGTGGGGCGCTGCGGGTGCGGGCCTATCGGGGAAAACACCGATCCGGCCAGCCCAATTGCCGCCGGAAGGCAGGCCAGTCAAAACCGGGTCCGGGGTCGAACTTGCGGCCGGGGCTCACGTGCTCGTGGCCCACCACCTGGACGATGGGGTAGCGCCGCGCCAGCCGTTGGCACAACGTGGCCAGCGCGGCGTATTGCGCCGCTTCGAACAGCCCGCCTTCCAGGCCTTCGAGTTCGATGCCGATCGCGTAGTCGTTGCAGTTGTCGCGGCCGCGCCACGACGACTGACCGGCGTGCCAGGCCCGTTGATCACAGGCCACGAACTGCAGCACCGAGCCGTCGCGCCGGACCAGGAAATGCGCCGACACCCGCAGCCCGCGGATGCCCTGGAAATAGGGGTGGGCGTCCCAGTCCAGGCGGTTGTGGAACAGGGCCTCGATCTCGCCGCCGCCGAACACGCCCGGTGGCAGGCTGATCGAGTGCACCACGATCAGGTCGATGGCGGTGCCCGCCGGGCGCGGTCCGAAATTGGGCGACGGACTGTGGCGCGTGTGGCTGAGCCAGTGGCCGGCCGGCGCACCACCCCGGGGTGGTGCCGCGTCACTCGTCATTGTCGGGGGTGCCATTGGGCATGGGAATCTGCAGGCGCTGGATGCGGTAGCGGATCTGGCGCAGGTTCAGGCCCAGCTTGGCCGCCGCCAGCGTGCGGTTGAAGTGGGTCTCGCGCAGCACGCGCACCAGCACCTCGCGCTCCTGCTGGTCCAGGTAGGCCTGCAGATCGGTGGGGGCGGGCGCCGCCACGCCCGCATCGGTGGGCATGCCGGGCGCGGCTGGCTCGGCGGGTGCGGGCGCGCCGTCGGTGTCCAGGGGCGGGGGGGCGCCGTCGTGCAGGTCCTCGGGGGTGATGGTCTCCGAGCCACACAAGGCCAGCGCGCGGTGCAGCAGGTTTTCCAGCTCGCGCACATTGCCGGGCAGCGGGTGTTGTTGCAGCCAGGCCATGGCCTCGGGCGACACCTCGGGCAGTGGCTGGCCCGATTCGGCACAGATGCGCCTGAGCAGGGCATGCACCAGCGATTCCAGGTCCTCGCGCCGCTCGCGCAGCGCCGGCATGCGGACCTCGATCACGTTGAGCCGGTAGAAGAGGTCCTGCCGGAAGCGCCCGGCCTTGACCTCGGCCGCCAGGTCCTTGTGGGTGGCACTGACCAGCCGCACGTCGATGCGCTCCTCCTGCACCGCGCCCAGGGCGCGCACCTGACGCTCCTGCACCACCCGCAGCAGCTTGGCCTGCATGGACAGCGGCAGGTCGCCGATCTCGTCCAGGAACAGGGTGCCGCCGTGCGCGGCCTGGCAGTAGCCCTCGCGGTCTTGGGTGGCGCCGGTGTAGGCGCCTTTGCGCACGCCGAAGAACTCGGCCTCGATCAGCGACTCCGGGATGGCGCCGCAGTTGACCGCCACAAACGGCGCGCTGGCGCGGTGGCTGCAGCCGTGCAGCGCACGCGCGACCAGCTCCTTGCCGGTGCCCGATTCGCCCAGCACCAGCACCGGTGCCATGCTGCGCGCCACCCGCTCGATGCGCTGGCGCACCGTCTGCATGAGCACCGACGGGCCCACGATGCGGGCCAACGGGCTGTTGTCGGTGGCCTCTTCGGCCAGGGTGGGGGCCGATGCCGCCTGGCGGGCGGCCTGCAGCGGCTTCTCGCCTGGCAGGCTGTGCAGCGCCGAGGCCACCACGCTGCGGAACTGCTTGAGGTCGACCGGTTTGGTCAGGTAGTCGAAGGCACCACACTTGAGGGCCTCGACCGCGTTTTCGGCCGAGCCGTGGGCGGTGATCACGATCGCCCGCTCCGGACGTTGCCCGGCGCTGAGTTCGCGCAGCAGCTCGATGCCCAGGCCGTCGGGCAGGCGCATGTCGGTGATGACCGCATGGAAACGCTTGTGCTCCAGCGCGGCGCGTGCTTCCCGCAGGTCCTGGGCGGCTTCAACCCGGTAGCCCTCGCGCAGCAGCGTGAGCTCGTAGAGCGTGCGCAGGTCGGGCTCGTCGTCGACGACCAGGATGTCGTAGGGGGTGGCGGCAGCGCTGGAGGAGGTCATGGGTGGGCGATGGCCGAGGCGGGGAAGGCGGGCGACAGGCTGTTCAGGCGCGGTATGTCCACCATGAACTCGTTGCCTTCGCGCTGGTCGAGCGGGCCGCGCTGGTAGCCGATGTGGGCCCCATAACGTTCGCACAACTGCCGGCAAATGTACAAGCCCAGGCCGCTGCTGCGGCTTTCCGACGAAAAGAAGGGCTCGAACAGGTGGCGACGCACGCCTGCGTCCAGTGGCGCACTGTCGCTCCAGACACTCAGGCGCACGCGGTACAGGCCCAGCGGCTGGGTGCTGACGCAGATGCTGCCGGCGTGGCCGCTCGCATAGCGTCGGGCGTTGTCCAGCAGGTTGACCAGCAGCCGGCGCAGGTGCTCGGGGTCGAAGGCAACGTGGGCGCCCGGGCAGTGCGCGCGCACCTCCAGCATGGCAGCGCACTGGTTCTGCTGCGCCCAGTCGTGGGCGAGCGCGTGCACATTCACGTCCAGCGCCAGGGCCGGCGCGTTGCCCAGCGCGGCTGGCGTGGGCTCCAGCCGCGCCACATTGAGGATGTCGTCGACGATGCGCGCCAGGCGCTGCGCGTTCTGCCCGATCATGCCGGTCAGGCGGCGCTGGGTGGGCGCGCTCAGCTCTTCTTCCAGCAGGGCATTGGCCTGGGAAATGGCGGCCAGCGGGTTGCGGATCTCGTGCGCCACCGCGGCCGACATGCGCCCCATGGCCGCCAGTTTTTCGGTGCGCACGCGGGCCTCCATCTCGCGCAGGTCTTCCATGAACACCACACACAGGTTGTCCGTCTCGTCGCCGTGCACGCCGGTGAGGTGGGTGCGGGCGAACAGGGTGCGCCGCACGCCCTGGCCCAGGTCCAGCCGCAGCTCCTCCTCCAGCGGCACACGCGACTCGAAGGCGCGTTGCACCAGTTGCAGCATGTCCTGCCAGGCCTGGTGGCTGGCCAGGTCCAGCGCGCTGCCGTGGTCGGCGCGCGGGCCGTCGGCATACAACATGGCCTGGGCGGCCGGGTTGGCGTGGCGGGCGCGGCCCTGGCGGTCGATCACCAGCACCCCTTCGGACAGGCCTTCGATCACCAGCTCGTTCACCTGGGCCTGGGTGCGCGCAGCGATCTGGCTGCTTTGGGCCAGGGCTTCCTCGCGCGCCAGGCGCAGCGCCAGCTGGTTGGCCAGCAGCGCGACCAGGAAGAAGCCGGTGCCGGTCAGGCCGGTCTGCACCAGGCGGGCGGCCGAATCGTTGCTGGCCGAGAGCAGGCTCCAGCCGGCGTCGAACAGCAGGAACAGCGTGACGGCGGCGGCCGTGGCCAGGCTCAGCATCAGCGAGCCCAGCACCGAGGCCAGCAGCAAGGGCAGCACAAACAGCGGCGTGTAGTTGAAGCCGCCCTGCTGGAAGAATTGCAGGCAGCCGAAGACGGCGATGTCGATCACCAGGGTCCAGATCCAGCGCAGGTCGATGCGCCGGCCGCTGTCGCTGCGTGGCGACCAGCGCAGCGAAGCCGCGGTGGACACGACGTAGGCCACGCTGACACCGATCAGCCAGGGCTGGCCGCCGGTGTTGATGGTGTGGGCCCACAGCTGCAAGCCCAGCAGCACCACGGCCACCAGGACCCGCGCCTGCATGAAGGCGCGCCACAGGCGGGCGAAGGAATGGGCATGGGCGTCGGCCGCGCCCGCCTGGGCCATCTCCGATTCGTGGAACCAGGTGGGGATGAAGGTTGACGCCGCGTCCCGCCGTTTCATCACCGGGGCCGATGCTGGAGTGGGGGGCTTCCGCTCATGAGCGACTGGCCCACGCCCTGGCGGGCGATGGCGCGAACGCCTTCGGCGGCCGTGCGGCGCTCATGGGCCGCCTTCACTCAGGCGCCGGTGTTCGGCGCTGCAATACGGCCCACGGGCGCCGGCCAGGGACTCGTTGGCCGGCAGGTGCAGGCCACAATGCGCGCAGGCCACCATGGCCGATGGACCGGGGGGCTGGGCGGGCGTCTGGGGGCGCGCCGGTGGCGGCTGGCGGCTGGCCATGTCGTTGACGCGGGCACGGCGCCAGAGCCACACGCCGGCCAGCACCACCACCAGGACGAGCAGGAACTTCATGCGCGCTGCAGCAGCACTTCAAGCACGAAGCGCGAGCCCACATAGCCCAGCAGCAGCAGGCCGGCGCCGGCGTACAGCACCCGCGCGGCGGTGCGCCCGCGCCAGCCCAGGCGCCAGCGGCCCCACAGCAGCACGGCCGTGGTCAGCCAGGCCAGCATCGAAAACACCGTCTTGTGGTTCCAGACCCAGCCGCCGGTCAGCGTCACGGCGAACCAGCCGCCGGCCAGCAGGGTGGCGGTCAGCAGCACAAAACCGGCGCCAACGAAGCGGAAGGTCAGGCGCTCCAGGCCCAGCAGCGGCATGCCCGGCGTGGCCTCGCTGCTGCCCAGGCGCATGGCGCGCTCGGCGCGGCGCATCATCCAGGCATGGAAAACCGCCATGGCGAACATGGCGTAGGACGCCACGCCCAGCGCCCAGTGCAGGGGCAGCCACTGCGAGGGCAGGTTGTGGTGGTCGCTGCCGGGAAACACCCAGGCCAGCAGCACCGCCACCGTGCCCAACCCGGCCAGCGCCAGCGTGGATTGCAGCCGCGGGTAGACCCAGGTCTCGATGGCGTAGACCGCCAGGACCAGCCAGGCGGTGACAGACAGCGCAGGCGCGAAGCCGAACTTGGGCGGCTGGCCGCCAAAGCCCACCAGCAAGGTGGCCGCGTGCAGCAGCCAGGTCAGGCTCATCAGCGTGCGCTGTGCCGGGGCCTGCAGGCGCAGGCGTCCCAGCGCCAGTGCGGCATAGCCCAGCGCGGCGCTCAGGACCAGCGCCGTGTTCCACCAGGGGCTCGCAGCTAAAATCATCCGCACAGTTTAACGGCCCCGCCCTCTCCGAGGCGCCGCCGCTGCCGCCCGCCCGCGGCTGTCCAACCGGTTCTCATCATGGCTTCAGCCCTCTCCGAAAAACTTTCCCGCATCGTCAAGGAGATGCGCGGCCAGGCCCGCATCACCGAAGGCAACGTCGCCGACATGCTGCGCGAGGTGCGCATGGCCCTGCTGGAGGCCGACGTGGCCCTGCCGGTGGTGCGCGACTTCATCGCCCGCGTCAAGGACAAGGCCCTGGGCGCCGAGGTGGTGGGCTCGCTCACGCCGGGCCAGGTGCTGGTGAGCATCGTCAACCGCGAGCTGGCTGCCACCATGGGCACGGGCGTGGCCGACATCAACCTCGCCGCCCAGCCGCCGGCCGTGATCCTGATGGCCGGCCTGCAGGGCGCGGGCAAGACCACCACCACCGCCAAGTTGGCCAAGCACCTGATCGAGAAGCGCAAGAAGAAAGTGCTCACGGTCTCGGGCGACGTCTACCGCCCGGCCGCCATCGAACAGCTCAAGACCGTGACCAAACAGGCCGGGGCCGAGTGGTTCCCGAGCACGGCCGACCAGAAGCCGGTCGACATCGCCCGCGCGGCGCTGGACCATGCGCGCAAGCACTACTTCGACGTGCTGCTGGTCGACACCGCCGGCCGCCTGGCCATCGATGAAGCGCTGATGCGCGAGATCCAGGAGCTGCACGCCGCGCTCAACCCGGTGGAAACGCTGTTCGTGGTCGACGCCATGCAGGGCCAGGACGCGGTCAACACCGCCAAGGCCTTCAAGGACGCGCTGCCGCTGACCGGCATCATCCTGACCAAGATGGACGGCGACTCGCGCGGCGGCGCGGCGCTGTCGGTGCGCGCCATCACCGGCGCACCCATCAAGTTCGCCGGTGTCAGCGAGAAGATCGATGGCCTGGAGGTGTTCGACGCCGACCGCCACGCCGGGCGTGTGCT
The DNA here is from genome assembly GCF_038440225.1 of Hydrogenophaga sp. OTU3427. Lineage (NCBI taxonomy): Bacteria > Pseudomonadati > Pseudomonadota > Betaproteobacteria > Burkholderiales > Comamonadaceae > Hydrogenophaga > Hydrogenophaga sp. OTU3427. Next base: position 75,178 of record NZ_JASATI010000009.1, read on the forward strand.
GGGCATGGGCGACATCGTGGCCCTGGTCGAGCAGGTCACCGCCGGCGTGGACATGGCCCAGGCCCAGCGCCTGGCGGCCAAGGTCAAGAGCGGCGAGGGCTTCGACCTCAACGACTTCCTCGACCAGATCCGGCAGATGAAGAAGATGGGCGGCCTGTCCAGCCTGATGGACAAGCTGCCCTCGGGCATGGCCGCCAAGGCCAGCGAGGCCGACCTGAACCGTGCCGAGAAGGACATCAAGCGCAAGGAAGGCATCATCTGCAGCATGACGCTGCTGGAGCGCCGCAAGCCCGAACTCATCAAGGCGACCCGCAAACGCCGCATCGCCGCCGGTGCCGGTGTGCACGTTCAGGAGGTCAACCGCCTGCTCAAGGAATTCGAGCAGATGCAGGGCATGATGAAGAAGATGAAGGGCGGCGGCCTCATGAAGATGATGAAACGCATGGGCGGCATGCCCGGCATCGGCAAGGGCATGCCCAAGCTGCCCGGTATGTGACCCGGCGCCGGTCATGCTGACCTGGCTGGAAGCCGCGCTGGCCCTGCTGGTGCTGGCCGTGTCCCTCGCCCTGCGGCCCTGGCGCATGCTGCAAGCCAGCCTGCTGACGCCCTGGCTGGCGGCCACCGTCTGCCTGCCGCTGGTGTGGCTCTTGCCCCAGCGTTTGCCCCAAGGCATGGCGGTGCAATTCTCGGGCGCCTGCCTGCTGGTGCTCATGGTCGGCTGGCCGCTGGCGGTCCTGGCCCTGGCCGTGGTGGCCATCGGGGTGTGGGCGCTGGGTTCCTGGCCGCTGGCGGCGGCGCTGTCGCAACTGGTGTGGCTGGGCTTGGTGCCCGCCACGCTGGCGCTGCTGCTGGGGGCCGCGCTGCGGCGCTGGCTGCCACCCAATCCCTTCGTGTACGTGCTCGGCCGGGGGTTTCTGGGCACGGCGCTGTGTGTGTTTGTGTCCGGCGCCGTACAGGAACTGCTGTACCGCCTGGTGGGCCAGGTCGGGCTGGAGCAGGCCCTGGTGGCGCACTGGCTCATGGCCTGGGGCGACGCCTTCCTCACCGGCATGCTGGCGGCCATCTTCGTGGCCTTCGCCCCGCAGTGGCTGGCCACCTGGTCGGATGCGCGCTACCTGCAACCACCCCCGTCTTGACGCTATCGCGGGCATAGCCAGGCTTGTCAGCGGCCAAACGCTCAAAAAAGTAAAATTGCCACGTGCTGCAACAACGAACCCTCAAATCCCTGACCCGCGCCGTGGGCGTGGGCCTGCACAGCGGCCAGCGCGTCGAACTGACGCTGCGCCCGGCGCAGCCCGACACCGGCATCGTGTTCCGGCGTGTCGACCTGCCGCAGCCGGTCGACATCCCCATTTCGGCCACCGCCGTCACCGACACGCGCCTGGCGTCCACCATTTCGCACGGTGGCGCCAAGGTCCACACCGTCGAGCACCTGATGAGCGCCTGCGCCGGCCTGGGGCTGGACAACCTGTACGTGGACATCACCGCCGAGGAGGTTCCCATCCTCGACGGTTCGGCCGCGTCCTTTGTCTACCTGCTGCAAAGCGCCGGCATCGCGCTGCAGAACGCGCCCAAGCGCTTCATCCGGGTGATCAAGCCGGTGGAGGTGCGCGAGGGCGAAGGCAAGAACGCCAAATGGGCCCGGCTCGACCCTTACCACGGTTACAAGCTCAGCTTCGAGATCGAGTTCGACCACCCGGCGGTCAACGCCACCGGCCAGCGTGTGGAATTCGATTTCGGCAGCGGCCAGTACGCCCGCGAGATCGCTCGCGCCCGCACCTTCGGCTTCACCCGCGACGTGGAGATGATGCGTGCCAACGGCCTGGCGCTGGGTGGCGGGCTGGACAACGCCATCGTGATGGACGACGTCAAGGTGCTCAACGCCGACGGCCTGCGCTACAGCGACGAGTTCGTCAAGCACAAGATCCTCGACGCGATTGGCGACCTGTACCTGGTGGGCAAGCCCCTGCTGGCGGCCTACAGCGCCTACCGCTCGGGCCACGCCATGAACAACCAGCTGCTGCGCGCCCTGCTGGCCCGGCCCGACGCCTACGAAATCGTCGACTTCGAGCACCGCTCGCAGGCGCCACAAGGTTTCGCCGAGCCGGCCCCGGCCTGGTGATCCCCGAGTTCGGACCGCCCATGCTCCTGTTCCGCTGGACCGTGATGTTCCTGCTGCTGGTCGCGGGGGTCTCGTTCGCCTTCTACATCGGCACCGGCCAGGCCCGCTTCCGACTGTTCGGCCTGCGGGTGCTCAAGTGGACGGTGATCGCGGCGCTGGGCTTCTTCGCCGTCCTTTTCCTGGAACGACTCGCCTGATGTCTGCCCCCATGCTCCACCGCCGCGCGGGTCGCTGGCCTTGCAGGCCGCGGCGCTGCCAGAGTCAGCGCCTCTTCGGGCTGTCCAAGCCTGCGCGGGCAGGCTTGGAGCCGCAGCCCTCAGCCCCACGGGGGCTGCCTCGCCTTGGGGCGGCCCGGCGGCGAAGCTGATGCCCGTCTCAGGCAACCTGCGCAGCATCGCCGCGATGCTGACCGCCGTGGCTTTTTTCTCGGTGATGGACACCGTGCTCAAGCTGCTGTCCGCCCACTACCCGGCGACCCAGGTGGCCGCCTTGCGGGGCCTCGTGGCCATGCCCCTGGTCGTCGCCTACGTGCTCTGGCGCCGCGAGGCCCATACCCTGCTGCGGATACGCTGGCCCTTGCACCTGCTGCGCGGGTTGGTCGGCGTGGTCATGCTCAGCCTGTTCACCTTCGCACTGCGTGAGCTGCAGCTGGCCGAGGCCTACACCATCTTCTTCATCGCGCCGCTGATGATCACGGTCTTGTCCATTCCGGTGCTCAAGGAGAAGGTCCGGCCGGCGCACTGGGCCGCGGTGGCGGTGGGTCTGGTGGGGGTGGTGATCGCCCTGCGGCCGCAGGGCGAGGGCTTCTTCACCTGGGGCGCGCTGGCGGTGCTGGGCTCGGCCCTGTGCTACTCGGTGTCGGCCGTGACCGGGCGCCTGCTCAGCCGCAGCGATTCGGCCGTCAGCCTGATTTTCTGGTCCATGGCCATGATCACCGTGGGCGCCGGCACGATGGCCTGGCCCCAGTGGGTGCCGGTGCGCGCCGAACACACGGCCCTGCTGCTGGCCTTGGCGGCCACCGGCTTCATCGCCCAGCTGTGCATCACCGAAGCCTTCCGCCATGGCCAGGCCGCCGCCGTGGCACCCTTCGAATACACCGCCCTGGCCTGGGGTGCCGGTATCGACTGGCTGCTGTGGCACACCCTGCCGCAGGCCCACACCCTGGTGGGCGCGGCCATCATCATCGCCAGCGGCCTCTATCTGATCCACCTGGAGCGCGGGCAGAACACCGCCCTGCCGCCGTGATCAGCGCCTGATCAGCGGGGCGAGCGCTGCCCGGTCAGCAGCTCGCGCTTGTTGTCGCGGCTGCGGCGGGCGTGCTCGCGCATCAGGGCCTCGGCGCGAGCGCTCTCTCGCATCTCAACTGCCTCCAGGATGTCCTCGTGGTCCTGCTGGGCGCGCTGGATGAAGTGGAACTCCAGCCGTGGCGCGGTGCCGTGCAGACTCAGCGCGGCGGCGCCGGCCAGGGGCGTCTTGGCCACGTGTTCCAGCGCCGAGGCCAGCGTGCGGTTGCCCGCCGCCGCCACCAGCGTGGCGTGAAAGCGCGCGTTCATCGGCACCCAGCGGGAGGCGTCTATGCGCCAGTCCTGCGCGCGGGCCTCTTCCAGCAGCGCGCGGCCCAGTTCGATGCACTCGCGCAGCACCGCCAGCGTCTCGGGGGTGGCGACGCGCTCGGCCAGGCGACGCGCCGCCATGCCCTCGAGCACGCCGCGCACGTCGATGGCATCGGCGATGTCGTCGGTGGAAAACGCCCGGACCCGGAAGCCCCGTGTCGGCAGGCGCTCCAGCAGGCCCTCGCGCTCCAGCTCCTCGAAAGCCAGGCGTATGGGCGTGCGCGAGGCCCCCAGCTCGGCGGACACGGCCAGCTCCACCAGGCGTTCGCCCGGTTGGTAGTGGCCGGTCAGGATGCGGCGGCGGAGTTCGGCGGCGGTGGCGTGGATCTGGGTTGCCATGGGGGGAGAGTGTAGGTGTCGCCAAAATTGCATGCAAAAAATAGTTTTGACTTCTTGTTTAAATCAAATAAAGTTAATATTGCATGCATAACTACCCCACTTGGAGACACCGATGACGAATGCCCGTCGCGTCTGGCTGCTGGCCATGGCCTGCACCGCCCTGTTCCCCCTGGCCCACGCCCAAGGCGACAACTACCCCAACAAGCCCATCCGCCTCATCGTCCCCTTCCCGCCGGGTGGCGGTGGCGACACCCTGGCTCGCCTGGTGATGACCCGTGCCGCCAAGGAGTTGGGTCAGCCCCTGGTGGTGGAAAATCTGGCGGGCGCCGGCGGCAACGTCGGTTCACAGGCCGCCGCGCGTGCGCCGGCCGACGGCTACACCCTGCTGTACGGCACCAACGGCACCCATGCCATCAACCACACGCTGTACAAGTCCACCGGCTTCGACCCGCGCAAGGACTTCGTGCCCATCAGCCGCATGACCCGCATCGCCGCGCTGGTGGTGGTGCGCCCGGGGATGGAGGTCGTCACCATGCCCGAGCTGCTCAAGCTCATCCGCAGCCGCCCGGGCAAGTACACCTTCGCCTCGGCCGGCAACGGCACCACCTCGCACCTGGCGGGCGAGATGCTCAAGTCCCAGGCCGACTTGGACATGGTCCACGTGCCCTACAAGGGCGGCGCGCCGGCCATGACCGACCTGATCGGCGGCCAGGTGGACCTGATGATCGACGTCATGCCCAACACCGCGCCCCAGGTGCGCGGCGGCCGCGTGCGTGGCCTGGCGGTCAGCACCGCCCAGCGCGTGCCCAGCTTCGCCGAGCTGCCCACGGTGGCCGAATCCGGCGTTGCCGGTTTCGACGTCAGCGCCTGGGACGCCGTCTTCGCGCCGGCCGGCACGCCGCGCGCGGTGGTCGACAAGGTCAACGCCGCCATCCACAAGGCCCTGGCCGATCCCGAGCTCAAGCAGCAACTGGCCAGCCGAGGCAGCGATCCCGCGCCCTCCACGCCCGAGGAGCTGGGCCGCTTCGTGAACACGGAGCTGGAGCGCTGGGGCGCGGCCGTCAAGCGCTCGGGCGCGATGATTGATTGATCCCCCCGCGCCGTGCCTGCGGCGCATCACCCCCCAGGGGGCGATGCCAGCCGACCGGCAAAGCCGGATCGGCGGCATCCCCGATTGAGGCACTTCATTCGCACCACCACCATGAACCATCCATCTCCTTCGGGCACGTCCTACTTCGGCATGCCCCTGGCCTTGCGGCCCGAGATCACCGAGACCAAGCACTACTTCCAGGCGCTGGACAACTTCACCCGCACCTTTGCCTTCCGCCCCGGCGACGAGGTGCTGATGCTGGCCGATCCGCTGCTGGACCCGCGCGTGATCGACGCGGTGCAGGGCCACGCCAAGGCGCGTGGCGCCACGGTGCGGGTCTACATGGAGCCCAGCTCGCGCGTGACCGAGATCCCGGACGCGATCAAGCCACTGCTGGAGCGCGCCAGCTTCGTGGTCTCCACCTGGTTCTGCTCCATCATCGACCCCTTCTGCATCGCGCTGCGCAAGCGCGGCCAGCGCTGGGTCAAGATCACCTACTTCCGCAACCTGGACCTGCTGCACACGCCGCAGGCGCGTTTCCCCATCGACCTGGTGGGCGAGATCACCCGCGCCACGGCGCGCCGCTACCCTCAGGGGCAGGATTTCGACCTGCACTTCAGCGACACGCGCGGCAGTGACTTCCGCATCGGCTTCACGCCGCAGATGCGCGAGAACATGCTCTCGACCAACCGCTGGCGCGGCAAGATGGGCGCCGACGAGGACGGCTGCTACGTGCACTACCTGGCCTCGCACGGCCCCAACCTGTGGGACCACAACGCGGTCAAGAACGACCTGTCGGTGCCCACCCGCATGAGCGGCGTGCTCTACCCGCAGTGGGCCGTGGGTTTCGCCAGGCCCTTCGATGAACGCATCGGCGTCTTCTTCGATGGCGAGTACGTCTCGCACGTCACCGGCGAGTCCAAGGACGCCCGGCTGCTGCGTGACATGCTGGTGGGCGGCCGCATGATCGAGGGCGGCGGCTGCGGCTTCAACCCCAAGGCGCCGCGCCACGTCATCTATCCGGCCGGCTCCAACGCTCCTGGCGCGCTGCACTTCGGCATCGATCTGGCGAAACCGGCCGACTACATCCGCCGCACCATGCCCGACTGGGAGGAGCCGCCCATCCACGTCGACCTGGTGACCCTGGATGCCACCGTGAAGGCCGGCGACAACCTGCTGATCGACCAGGGTTTCCTGTGCGCCCTGCGCGACCCCGAGGTGGTGGCATTGGCCGAGCGCTACGGGGACCCGGTGGAGCTGCTCGAAGCCGGTGTCGACTGAGCCTAGAATCCGCGCCCCATGGGGCCCACGACCGATCCGCACAACACAACAGGCGACACGCTCAGCCGCGTGCTCGCCGCCTGCCGTTCCGAACGCGCCGCCACGGCGCGCTTTTCGCTCACGGCGCCCTGGGCCCTGCGCTCCGAAGGGGTGGAGGGCTTGCTGATCCGCCTGGGCGCGGGCGCTCCCTGCTGGCTCCAGGTCGATGGACTGGCGCCGCAGCCGCTGGGCGAGGGCGACATCGCGCTGCTGCCCTCGGGCGTGGCCCACATCGTGGCCAGCGACCCCGCCCTGTCGCCCCAGCCCATACAACCCCTGATCGCCGCCCACATGCGCGGGCGCCACGGCGAGCACCCGTTGTGTTTCGCGCACGGCGGCGGCGGCGCGGCGACCGAGCTGTACTCGCTGCACCTGTGGGTGCCGGCCGCCGTGCTGGCGCCGGTGCTGCGGCGGTTGCCGCCCCTGCTGCTGCTGCGCCAGGCCGAATCGCCCACGCACGCCCTGCTGGCGCTGTCCATGCGCGCCCTGGTGGACGACACGCTGCGCCAGCGGCCGGGCTGGCAGCTCAGCGCCAACCGCATGGCCGACCTGCTGCTGGTGCACGTGCTGCGCGAGTGGCTGGGCCAGGCACAGGACCCGCATGCCGCCTGGTGGCGCGGCCTGGACGACATGCGCATCGCCCGTGCCGTGGCGCTGATGCAGGAGGAGCCGGCCCGGCCCTGGACCGTGGACGCGCTGGCGCGCGCCTGTGGCCTGTCGCGCACGGTGTTCACCGAGCGCTTTCGCGCCCTCATGGGCCAAAGCCCCATGGACCACCTGGTGGCCCAGCGCATGGCCCTGGCCGCGCGCCTGCTGCGCGAGCGCCGGCGGGATCTGTGGTCGGTGGCCGAGGCGGTGGGCTACGGCTCGGACAAGGCCTTCGCGCGCGCCTTCCAGCGCCACATGGGCGCCACGCCGGCCGCTTGGCTGCGCGGGGCGGACTGAGTCCCGGCCGATCGGTGCCGGTTGGCGGCCGTCCGGTGGTTGAGCCCGGGCGCCTGGCGCGGCACCATCACGTCCCATGACACGCACCCCACGCACCCCACGCACACCCATGACCCCGCCCCGCGCCCTGATCGTGGGCGCCGGCATCGCCGGCTGCTGCGCCGCCATCACCCTGGCCGGCCAGGGCTGGGCGGTGGAGCTGATCGAGCGCCAGCCGGTCTGGCGTTTCCAGAGCTCGGGCATCTTCGTCTACAGCAACGGCCTGGCCGCGCTGCGCGAGGTGGGCGTGCTGGACGAGATCCTGGCCGCCGGCTTTGCCATCGAGGATGGGCGCAACATCTACCTCGACCACCTCGGTCAGTCCATCGTCGACACCTTCTACCCGCGCTCGCCCGACGGCACGGCGCCGCCCATCCTGGGCATCAAGCGCGCCGAGATCCACCGCGTGCTGGCCGCGCGGCTGGCGGCGCTGGGCGTGCCGACGCGGTTGGGCGTGACCCTGGCGGGACTGGACGAATCGCCCGAGGGCGTGGGCATCAGGTTGTCGGACGGCAGTGGCGGTCGCTTCGACTTGGTCATCGGTGCCGAGGGCCTGCGCTCGTCGCTGCGCGAGCATGTCTGCGGCCCGCTGGCGCCGCGTTACAGCGGTTTCGGTGTCTGGCGCAGCGTGCACCGCCGCCCGCCCGGACTGCGCGCCAAGGTCATGCAGATGGGGCCGGGCACGCGGCTGGGCATCATGCCCATCAGCCAGGACCACCTCTACATCTTCGGTACCGTGCGCCAGCCGGCGGGGCACCACCTGCCACCCGGAGACTGGCCGGCGCTGATGCGCGAGGCCTTCGCGCCCTACCAGGGGCCGGTGCGCGCCTTTCTCGACGAGCTGGGGCCCCAGTCCGAAATCCTCTACACCGCCGTCGAGGAGGTGGTGGCGCCGCTGCCCTGGCACCGGGGCCGGGTGCTGCTGATCGGCGACGCCGCCCACGCCTCCACGCCCTTCATGGGCCAGGGCGGCGCCATGGCCATGGTGGACGCTGTGGTGCTGGCCCAGGTGCTGGCCGGGGTGGATGCCGAGGACGCCACGGCGCTGCAGGCCGCGCTAGCCACCTTCGGACAGCGCCGCCAGCCTGTGTGCGAGATGGTGCAGTCCGCCTCCCGCGCGGTGGGCGAGGCCGGCGCGCGCGAGCTGGCCGACCCGCAGGCCTGCGTGGCCCGTGACCAGGCCATGCGCGCCAACGCCCAGGCCCAGGTCGATGCCTTCTACGCCCGCCTGGCGCAATGGGCCTGATCAGTACGTCCTGCCGGCGCGGTAGGCGCTGCTGGTGCGGGCCTGGGTCTGCGTGGTCTTGTTGATGGCGGCCAGGGTGCGCCCCACCTGGGCGTGGGTGATGCACAGGCCCAGCGCGTCGGCGGCGTCCTTGCCGGGCAGGCCGGGCAGTTGCAGCAGGCGTTTGACCATCTCCTGCACCTGTTCCTTGGCCGCCTTGCCGTGGCCGGTGACGGCTTTCTTGAGCTGCAGGGCGGTGTATTCGCGCACGTCCAGGCCGTTGGCCACCAGGGCCGTCATGCAGCAGCCGCGCGCCTGGCCCAGCATCAGGGTGGCCTGGGGGTTGACGTTGACGAACACGATCTCGCACACGGCGATGGCGGGCTGGTAGCGCTGCACCACCTCGCCGATGCCGTCGAAGAGAATTTTCAGGCGGTGGGGCAGCAGCACGCCGTCGCCCGGGCTGGTCTTGATGGTGCCGCTGGCCACGTAGTGCAGGCTGGCGCCTTCGCTGTCCACCACGCCGAAGCCGGTGCAGGTCAGGCCAGGGTCGATGCCGAGGATGCGCATGGTCGGTCAGAGTCCAAAGTACCAGCGCACGGAATGGAAGAACACCGGCGCCGCAAAACACAGGGCGTCCACGCGGTCGAGCAGGCCGCTGGCGCCGGTGACGGAACGGCTGGCGCCGCCCCAGTGGGTGACACCGCGGTCGCGCTTGATGGCTTTCATCACCAGGTGGCCCAGGGAGCCGGCGGCACACGCCACCAGTGCCATGGCCAGCGCCTGGCCGGGCACGAAGGGCGTGAAGCCGGCCAGCAGCGTGCCCAGCAGTCCACCGGCCAGCAGGCCCGCGGTCCAGCTGCGCCAGCTGAAGCTGTCGCTGATCTCGGGCGCCACCGGCCGCCGCAGGCGCCGCGCCACGAGGTGCTGCACCAGCATGCAGGTCTGCACCACCAGCACCAGGAAAAACACCAGGAAGGCGTTCTTGCCGTTGAAGCGCGGGAAGTTCAGCACCAGCAGGGCTGGCACGTGGCTCATGCCGTAGACGCAGACCATGATGCCCCATTGCAGCTTGGCGTTGCGTTCCAGGAAGCGTTGGGGGTCGTTGCCCAGGGCGCTGGCCACCGGCAGGGCCAGGAAGACGTAGACCGGGATGAACACGGTGAACAGGTTGTAGCGCCCGCCCCAGACCAGCAGGTACTGCAGCGGCAGCACGACAAAAAAGGCCAGCACCAGGCTGCGGTGGTCGCCACGGCGGGTGGGCGACAGGCTGATGAATTCGCGCAGGGCAAAGAAGGACAACAGGCCGAACATCAGGGTGCCCACGCCGCTGCCGGCGGCCCAACCGATCCAGAAAACGGTGGCCATGATCCAGGACACCTGCAGCAGGTGGCGGTTGTCGCGCTGGTTGCGGATGCGCGCCTCATGCCCGCCGTCGGTCTGGTGCCGCTCGCGCATCGACAGCAGCAGCGCCGCCACGCTGGCCAGCGCCAGCAGGCCGAACAGCAGCACGAACAGCAGACCGATCTGCTGGTTGTGGCTCAGGCTGCGCAGGAAACTGGTCATGCCGTGGCCACCGGGCTCAGATGTCGCGCAGGGCCATGACGGCCTCGCGCGCGCGGGTCAGGAAAGCGGCGCGGTCCTCGCCGGCTTCCAGCCGGATCGGGGCGCCGAAGGTCACCGAACACAGGACCGGCACCGGCACCACCTCGCCCTTGGGCATCACGCGCTGCACGTTGTGTATCCAGCTGGGCACCAGCACCACGTCGGGAAAGCGCTGCGCCAGGTTGTACAGGCCCGACTTGAAGGCTTGCGGGTCTTCCTGGTGGCCACGCGTGCCCTCGGGGAACAGGATGATGGAGTCACCACGCGTGAGCGCGTCGATCAGCGGCTCCAGCGGGTCGGTGGCTTCGCCGTCGGGGCCGATCTGGCGCTGACGGTCCACGTAGACCGCGTTGAACACCTCGGTGGTGATCCAGCGCTTGAAGCGGCTGGCGGTCCAGTAGTCCTTGGCGGCGATGGGGCGGGTGATGCCGCGCAGCTCCTGAGGCAGGGCGGCCCAGATCAGCACCAGGTCGGCGTGGCTCTGGTGGTTGGCGAAGTAGATGCGCTGCTCGGCCTTGGGCGGGCAGCCGTGCCAACGCGCCTGGGCGCCGGTCAGCACCCGCACAAAACCCAGCAGCAGCCAGCCGACGATGCGCGCCATCATGGCCGCCGCCTCATGGGGCCTGCACCGCGCCCATGCGGGCGGTGATGGTGGCGGCGCGCCCGGCCAGGTAGGGCGATCCCGGGCGGCTCTCGAAGAACTTGGGGCTGGGCAGCATCACGGCCAGGCGCGCGGCCTCGCTCGGGGCCAGCTGCCGCACGGACTTGCGGAAATAGCGCTGCGACGCGGCCTCGGCGCCGAACACGCCCTCGCCCCATTCGACGCTGTTGAGGTAGATCTCCAGGATGCGGCGCTTGTCCAGCAGTGCTTCCAGGGCCAGCGTGAGCACGAATTCCTGGCCCTTGCGCAGCAGGTTGCGCTCACCCGAGAGCAGCAGGTTCTTGGCCAGTTGCTGGGTGATGGTGGAGCCGCCCACGACCTTGGGTGGCTTCACGGTGGCCGGGTTCTTGGCGCGGGCCGCGCGCTGTTCGGCCAGTTCGGCCCGCTTGGCGTTTTTTTCCCGGGCCGACTCGATCGCGTCCCAGTCCACGCCATTGTGTTCGTTGAAAGCCGCGTCCTCCGAGGCCATCACCGCGCGCTTCAAGTGGGGCGAGATCTGCCCGTAGTCCACCCACTGCTGGCGCCAGCGCGGCAGGCCCCGCTCGGCCACCGCCAGACGCCAGGCCTCCGAGCGCATGAAGGCCGTGCTTTGGGGATCGACCACCGCCATCAACGCGATGCGGCCGATAAAAAACACTTGCAGGGCGACCAGGGCCGCCAGCATCCACAGCAGCCAACGCAGCACAGCGCGCATGTCAGCCCATGGCGGCGCGGCGCTCGGCCATCACCTGTGCGGCCGGTGGCATCACGCCGCGCCAGAGGAAAAAGGCCTCCGCCGCCTGTTCGATCAGCATGCCCAGGCCGTCGCGCACGGTGGCGCCATGGGCGGCGGCCCACAGCGCGAAGGGCTCGGCCTTGGGGCCGTACATCATGTCGACCACCAGGGTGCCACCGCGCAGCGCGCTGGCGGGCAGCGGGGGCTCGGCGCCGTTGAGGCTGGACGCGGTGGCGTTGACCACCACGTCGAAGCTGCCGCTCACATCGTGCAGGCCAGCGGTGCTCAGGGCCACGCCATGCTGGGTGGCCCAGTGGGCATGGCGTTGCGCCAGCGCCTGCGCGCGCGCCACGGTGCGGTTGGTCAGCACCAGCTCGGCCGGGCGCTCCGACAACAGCGGGCCCAGGGCGCCCGCACCGGCACCACCCGCGCCCACCAGCAGCACGCGCGCGCCGCGCAGGGGCACGCCGGCGTTCTGGGTGATGTCGCGGACCAGGCCGATGCCGTCGGTGTTGTCGCCGTGCACGCCGTCGGCTTCAAACCAGAAGGTGTTGCAGGCTTCGGCCAGGCGCGCGCGCGCGCTGTGGTGCTGCACCCACTGGTAGGCGTCGAGCTTGAAGGGCACGGTCACGTTGCCGCCGCGCAGTCCGGCGGCGCGGGCGGCCTGGATGCCGGACAGGAAACCGCCCAGCGGCAGCTCCAGGCGTTCGTACACCAGCGTCTGGCCGGTCAGTTCGGCAAAACGGGCGTGGATGTCGGGGGATTTGCTGTGGGCCACGGGGTGGCCGACGATGGCGTAACGGTCCATGCTGAGTAGGCTTATGGGGTCATCATTTGTTGGGTCTGCAGTGTCTCGTCGCGCGTGAAGCGGAACCGTGACACCACCACGATCTGGTCGGCGCGTTGCCGCATGGCGCTGGTGAAGCCGCCAAAGCCCAGGCTCTTGACAATGGCCTCGGCGCGCGCGTCCAGCGCGGCCTTGCCGGATTTCTCCACGATTTCGGTGGCCAGCACGCGGCCATCGAAGTTGACGGTGATCAGCATCGTCAGCTCGCCGTAGAGCTTGCGGCCACCGACTTCGGGGAACTGCGCCGTGCCACGGTCTTCGATCTTGCGGCGCAGCTGGTCGTAATAGATCGCGTACACCGCTTCGCGGGTGGCCGGGCTGATGTAGCGCTTCTTGGGCCGCGCGTTTTCCTCGTTGATGCGGCGCTCGATCTCGGCCAGCAGCTTGACCAGCGCCAGCCGGCGCTCCTCGCGCTCCTGCTCGTCGTGGGTGCGCTGGGCCTCGGGGGTCTCGTTGACGCGGTAGCTGGCCAGCTGCTTGCGGATCTGGGCCAGCATGCGGTTCTGCTGCTCCTTCATCGCCTCGACGCGTTTTTCCTCTTCCTCCACCGGGTCGCCCAGGCGGGCCTGGGCCGAGGGCGGCAGGGGCGAGGTGGCACGCCCGCGCTGGGCCTCGCCACCGCCGGTGAGGTTGGCCTGGGCGATGGCCTGGGCCTTGTCGGGCTTGTCCTCGCTGCGGGCGTTGACCAGCACCACTTCCAGAGGCGTGTCCTGGAACACGCGGTTGAAGGCCTCGGGGTGGACAAAACGCACCGTGAGCAAGACCGCGTGCACGGCCACCGACACGCCCAGGGCGATCTGGAGGGGGCTGAACGCGGCGGGGGCTTTCACGGGGTGGGATTATCCGTGTCTGACGAGGTTTCGGGCGCGGCGGCGGTGCTGTCGCCCGCATCCATGTCGACCGCGATCGCCAGCGGCGCGGCCAGGCTTTCCTCGCCTTCGGCCTCGTCGTCGATCAGTTCGTCCACGTCCAGGTCCAGGCGCTCGATCACGGTGCCGCCCACATCGAGCGAGATCAGGTCCATGGCGCCCAGGCGCACCCGCACGTGGGCGCCACGCGGCAGGCCGTCGGCGCCCATCACCTGCAGCACCAGCGGCAGGCTGTCGGCGCGCACCAGGCCGTCCTTCATCACGGTGGCGGTCAGCTCGGTCGTGCCGGCCTGCTGCAGGTGCTTGAGCGTCCAGTAGCGCTCCATGCCACCCTGGAACTGGTTGTAGGCACTGTAGGCACCATCGAAGGCGCTGATGATGGAGAACAGGTCGGCGTCCTTCGGCTTGAAGGGCGCGGCCAGCGCGGCGGTCTTGCCATGGCGGGCGCAGGCGATGATCTGCCACTGGTTGACCAGGTCGGTGTAGCGGCGCAGGGGCGACGTGCTCCAGGCGTAGCACTTCACGCCGATGCCGGCATGGGGCAGGGCCTTGGTGCCCATGCGCACCTTCATGCCGGGCGCCAGGCTGTGCTGGCTGCGGTAGATGCCGGGCACGCCGCAGTCGGCCAGCCACTGGCCCCAGGTGCTGTTGGCCACGATCATGGCCTCGGCCACCATCAGGTCCAGCGGCGCGCCACGTTTGCGGGTGGTGATCAGCACTGTCTCGTCGCCCACCGGTTCGTCGCCTGCCTTGTCGGCCAGCTTGAAGCTGTAGTCGGGGCGGTTGAAGCTTTCGGGCTTGCCGCGCACCACCTCGCGCTGCGCCTTCAGGTGCTGGGCCAGGCGCCACAGAAAGGCCAGCTGGGGCTGCAGCGCCACCAGCTCGGCCGGGGCGCTGGTGTCGGGTACGCCGGCCAGCCAGGCGGGCGTGATCAGCTCGTCCAGCTTGTCGTGGCGCAGGTTGTGGGCGATGGGCACCCGCTCCAGCTTCGTTTCGGTGGCGGTGAAGGCCAGCGTGGCTTCGTCGATGCTCACATACAGTGACACCGCCGGGCAGTCGCGCCCTTCGTCCAGTGTGTAGGCCTGCACCACGGCGTCAGGCAGCATGGTGATCTTGTGGCCCGGCATGTAGACGGTGGACAGGCGCGCGCGCGCCACCTGGTCCAGCGGGCCGCCGGGCGCGATGGCCAGGCCGGGCGCGGCGATGTGGATGCCCAGCGTCACCGTGCCGCTGCCCAGGCCCTGCACCGACAGCGCATCGTCGATTTCGGTGGTGTGCGAGTCGTCGATGGAGAAGGCCAACACCGTGGCCAGCGGCAGCTCGCCTTCCACCGGCGGCGCCTGCAAGGCGGGGAAGCCGGTGCCCTTGGGGAAGAAGTCGAACAGGAAACGCTGCCAGTGGAACTGGTAGGCGCTGGCGATGGCGCCGGCTTTCTCCAGCAGGGCCAGCGGGGCCAGGTGGGTGAGCTTGGTGGCCTCGGCCACGGCCTTGTATTCGGCGGCGTTCTTGTCGGGGCGGAACAGGATCTTGTAGAGCTGGTCGCGCACCGGCTGCGGGCAGCGGCCGGCGGCCAGCTCGCCGGCCCAGGCTTCGATCTGCGCTTGCACCAGCTTCTTTTTCTCGATGGCGGCCAGCGCCTGCTGCACGATCTCGGCCGAGGCCTTCTTGAAGCGGCCCTTGCCGGCGCGGCGGAAGTAGTGTGGCACCTCGGACAGCTTGAACAGGGCGGCGACCTGCTGGTCCACCGAGGGCGGGTCGCTGAAGTAGACACCCGCCAGATCGGCGAAGCCGAACTCGTCCTCGGGCGCGAATTCCCAGGCCAGCTCGGCCTCCATGCCATCGGCCAGCGCCTGGGCGGCGGACAGCAGCGCGGCCGGCGCCGGCTTCTCGAACTTGAGCAGCGTGTTGGCGGCCTTGACCTTGACGCGTTTGCCCGAGTCCAGCTCGACCTGCAGCGAGCTTTCGGCTTCGGACAACACGCGGCCGGTCAGGAACTTGCCGGCTTCTTCGAACAATGCAAACAAAAGGGGCTTTCGGGGTCGGTCTGGGAAAGCCCCGAGTTTACCGGGCGGGGGGTGGTCGGGGCTCAAAAGCCGCGCACCACCTCCAGCGCGTCCTCGATGCGCTCCACCGCGTGGATGCTCATGCCGCTCAAGGCCGCCATCAAGGCCTTGTCGGACGCCTTGGGCGCGTTGGCCTTGGGCACGACCGCGACCGAGAAGCCCAGTTTGGCGGCTTCCTTCAGGCGTTCCTGCCCGCGCGGGGCGGGGCGCACCTCGCCGGCCAGGCCGACCTCGCCAAAGGCGATGAAGCCCTTGGGCAAGGCTTTGCCGCGCAGGCTGCTGGTGATGGACAACATCACCGCCAGGTCGGCCGCGGGTTCGCTGATGCGCACGCCGCCCACGGCGTTGACGAACACGTCCTGGTCCATGCACGCCACACCGGCGTGGCGGTGCAACACGGCCAGCAGCATGGCCAGGCGGTCGCGGTCCAGGCCCACGCTCAGGCGCCGGGGCGACGGCCCGCCGGTGTCGACCAGGGCCTGGATTTCCACCAGCATGGGCCGCGTGCCTTCCAGCGTCACCATCACGCAGCTGCCGGGCACCGGCTCCGCGTGTTGCGAGAGAAAAATGGCGCTGGGGTTGCTCACGCCCTTGAGGCCTTTTTCGGTCATGGCGAACACGCCGATCTCGTTGACCGCGCCAAAGCGGTTCTTGATGGCGCGCACCAGGCGGAAGCTGCTGTGGGTGTCGCCCTCGAAGTACAGCACCGTGTCCACCATGTGTTCCAGCACACGCGGGCCGGCCAGCGCGCCCTCCTTGGTCACGTGGCCCACCAGCACGATGGCGCAGCCGCTGGCCTTGGCGGCGCGGGTCAGGTGGGCGGCGCACTCGCGCACCTGGGCCACCGAGCCCGGAGCCGAGGTCAGCTGGTCGGAGTAGACGGTCTGGATCGAGTCGATCACCGCGATGGCCGGCTGCTGCGCCTGCAGCGTGTGCAGGATTTTTTCCAGCTGGATTTCGGCCAGCACCTTGACCTGGCTTTGGTTCAGCCCCAGGCGGCGCGAGCGCAACGCGACCTGGGCGCCGCTTTCCTCGCCGGTGACGTAGAGCGTGCTCAGGCCGCTGCGCTGCAGCGCGTCCAGCGCTTGCAGCAGCAGGGTCGATTTGCCGATGCCGGGGTCGCCGCCGATCAGCACCACGCCGCCTTCGACGATGCCGCCGCCCAGCACGCGGTCCAGCTCGTCCAGGCCGGTGGGGCTGCGGTCGACGTCGCTGGCCTCGATCTCGGACAGCACGGCGATCTGGGCCGTGGGCGCCAGCGCGGCGAAGCGGTTCCTGGTGCCCGCCACGGGTTCGGCCACCGATTCCACCAGCGTGTTCCAGGCGTTGCAGTGTGGGCATTTGCCCAGCCAGCGCGGGCTGCTGCCGCCGCACTCGTTGCAGGTGTAGAGAGTCTTGTCTTTGGCCATGGGTGAGCCCGTTTCAGGCCAGTTGCAGAAATTGAATCAGTTCGCCGATGTGCTGGTCGAAATCCGACAGCGCGTGGTCCCCGCCGGTCAGCAGCTGGATGTGGGCGCCCACGCAGCCACCCACCATCTCGCGCCAGTCCAGCACCTCGTCGCCCATGGCGATCAGCGCCCAGGCGTCGCGCAGGGGCAGGGTGATGTGGTTCTGCAGGGCCTGCAGCTCGGCCACGAAGCCGGGTTCGAAGAAGATGCGCTCCTGCGGGTTCTGCCAGGTGGTCTGCTCGCCGATGTGCTTGGCCAGGTCGCGCGCGGGCCGGATGGCCGGGTTGAGCAGGGCGACGCGGCAGCCCAGGCGGGTGTGCAGCCAGCGGGCGTAGAAACCGCCCAGCGACGAGCCCACCACGGCCATGCGCTCGTGGGGCCAGTCCCGGGTACCGTCCAACACCTGTCGCATGGCCGCCTCGGGCGAGGGCGGCAGCTGCGGGCACCACCACACCACGTCGGGGTGCTCGCGGGCCACGCGCTCGGCCATCTGCCTGGCCTTGGCCGACTGGGGCGAGGAACGGAAACCGTGCAGGTAGAGCAGGTGGGTGGCCGGGGGGCGCGGAGCGGAGTCGGGCATGGCCCCGAGGATAATTCACCCCCATGGCCGTTGTATTTGACAAACCTTCTCTGTGGCAGCGTGTGGCGCCCGTCTTCCAGGGCTTTGACGGGCCGCTGGCGCTGGCCGTGGCCCTGCTGGCGGGCATGGGCCTGCTGGTCATGTATTCCGTTGGCTTCGACCACGGCACCCGCTTCGCCGACCACGGGCGCAACATGCTGATCGCCGGCGCGGTGCTGTTCACCGTGGCCCAGGTGCCGCCGCAGCGCCTGATGGCCCTGGCCCTGCCCATGTACATGGCCGGCGTGGTGCTGCTGGTGGCGGTGGCCTTGTTCGGCATCACCCGCAAGGGCGCCACCCGCTGGCTGGACATCCAGATCACCGTGATCCAGCCCAGCGAGCTGATGAAGCTGGCCATGCCGTTGATGCTGGCCTGGTGGTTCCAGAAGCGCGAGGGGCAGTTGCGTGCGCTCGATTTCATCGCCGCTGGGGCCCTGCTGCTGGTACCGGTGGGGCTGATCGTCAAGCAGCCCGACCTGGGCACGGCCGTGCTGGTGCTGGCCTCTGGCCTGTGGGTCATCTATTTCGCCGGACTGAGCTGGAAGCTGATCCTGCCGCCGGTGTTGCTGGGCGTGATCGGGGTGGTGGTGCTGGTCAGCATGGAGGGCGACTGGTGCCAGCCTGGCGTCGACTGGAAGGTCTTGCACGACTACCAGAAGCAGCGCGTGTGCACCCTGCTCGACCCCACCCAGGACCCGTTGGGCAAGGGCTTCCACATCATCCAGGGCATGATCGCCATCGGCTCGGGCGGCGTCTGGGGCAAGGGTTTCATGCAGGGCACCCAGACCCACCTGGAGTTCATCCCCGAGCGCACCACCGATTTCATCTTCGCCGGCCTGTCCGAGGAGTTCGGCCTGCTCGGCGTGCTGGCCCTGCTGGCCGGCTTCACCTTCCTGGTGTTGCGCGGCCTGGCCATCGCCATCGAGGCGCCCACCCTGTTCTCGCGGCTGGTGGGCGGCGCCATCACGCTGAACTTCTTCGTTTACGCCTTCGTCAACATGGGCATGGTCAGTGGCATCCTGCCGGTGGTGGGCGTGCCTTTGCCCTTCGTCAGCTATGGCGGCACGGCCATGGTCACGCTGGGCGCGGGCCTGGGCATCCTGATGTCGATCGCGCGCTCCAAGCGGCTGGTGCAGACATGAGCGCATCGGTTCAGGTGGGCCTCGTTGGCGCTGGCAACATGGGTGGCGCCATGCTGGCGCGCCTGCGTGAATGCGGCTGGTTGGTGGCCATGCACGACATCGCGGCTGCGCGCTGCGACGAGGCCCAGGCGCTGGGTGCGCGGGTCTGTGCAAACGCCGCCGAGGTGGCCCGCGGCCTGGCGTCCGACGGCGTGCTGATCGTGGCCGTGGTGGACGCGGCGCAGACCGAGGACGTGTTGTTCGGCCGCTCGGGTGCGCTCACCGGCCTGCGCGCCGGCCAGACCGTCCTGTTGTGCCCCACCATCGCGCCCGACACCGTGGAACGCTGCGCCGCGCGTCTGGCCGAACGGGGCGTGTTCACGCTGGACGCGCCGATGTCGGGCGGCCCCGCGCGGGCGCGAGACGGCAGCATGAGCCTGATGCTGGCCGGTCCGCAGGCCGTGCTGGCGCGGCACGTGGCCCTGCTGGCCGACCTGTCGTCGCGCCGTTTTGTGGTCAGCGAACGGGTGGGCGACGGCGCGCGCACCAAGCTGGTCAACAACCTGCTGGCCGGCATCAACCTGGTGGGCGCCGCAGAGGCCCTGGCCCTGGCCGGGCGCCTGGGGCTGGACCTGTCGACCACGCTGGACGTGATCGAGCAGAGCAGTGGTCAGAGCTGGATAGGCAGCGACCGCATGCGCCGCGCCATCGCCGGCGACCTGGCGCCGCGCGCCCACGTGACCCTGCTGGAAAAAGACACCGGCCTGGCCGTCGCGGCCGGGCAGGCGGTGGGCTTTGAAGGCCCGCTGGGTGCCCGTGCCGCCGCCGTGTTCCGCGCGGCCCACCAGGCGGGCCTGGCCGAATTCGACGACGCAGCGCTGTTCCAGCTCTTGCGTGGCCCCGACCGCGCCGCTTGACCCCTGCGGTGGCACCGTCTTGCCACCCTTTCTACAATCGACCCATGATCGCTCGCGAACCCACCCTGGCACGCATTGCCACCGCCCAGTCCCTCCTGCTCGACCCCTTTGGTCTGGACGAGTCCCATTTGCGCAAGGCCCTGGGCGAGATCATGTCCCACGGCGTCGACGATGCCGACCTCTATTTCCAGTACACCCGCAGCGAAGGTTGGAGCCTGGAGGAGGGCATCGTCAAGACCGGCAGCTTCAGCATCGACCAAGGCGTGGGCGTGCGCGCCGTCAGTGGCGAGAAGACCGCTTTCGCCTATTCCGACGATCTGTCCTGGGCCGCGCTGCAGGACGCCGCCCACACCGTGCGCACCATCTCCAGCCACGGCCAGAACAAGAAGGCCAAGGTCGGCGCCCGCAAGGTGGCCAAGGCGCGCAGCCTCTACGCGCCCACCGACCCCATCGCCAGCCTGAACAGCACCGAGAAGGTCGCCCTGCTTGAAAAGGTGGAAAAACTGGCCAAGGCCAAGGACCCGCGCATCGTGCAGGTCATGGCCGGCCTGGCCAGCGAATACGACGTTGTGCTGGTGGCCCGCGCCGACGGCACCCTGGCCGCCGACGTGCGCCCGCTGGTGCGCCTGTCGGTCACGGTGATCGCCGAGCAGGCGGGACGGCGGGAAATGGGTTCCTCGGGCGGTGGTGGCCGTTTCGGCTTCGCCTATTTCGACGACGCCATGGCCCAGCGTTATGTGGACGAAGCGGTGGACGCCGCGCTGACCAACCTCGAATCGCGCGCGGCCCCGGCCGGCGAGATGACCGTGGTCCTGGGCCCGGGCTGGCCCGGCGTGCTGCTGCACGAGGCCGTGGGCCACGGCCTCGAAGGCGATTTCAACCGCAAGGGCAGCAGCGCCTTCAGCGGCCGCATCGGCCAGCGCGTGGCGGCCAAGGGCGTCACCGTGCTCGACGACGGCACCATCGCCGACCGCCGCGGTTCGCTCAACGTCGACGACGAGGGCCAGGCGACGCAGAAGAACGTGCTGATCGAGGACGGCATCCTGCGCGGCTACATCCAGGACAGCCTGAACGCCCGCCTCATGGGTGTGGCGCCCACCGGCAACGGCCGCCGCGAAA
Source organism: Hydrogenophaga sp. OTU3427 (assembly GCF_038440225.1). Taxonomy (NCBI): domain Bacteria; kingdom Pseudomonadati; phylum Pseudomonadota; class Betaproteobacteria; order Burkholderiales; family Comamonadaceae; genus Hydrogenophaga; species Hydrogenophaga sp. OTU3427. The sequence goes on from NZ_JASATI010000009.1 coordinate 95,855, forward strand.
GCTACGCCCACCTGCCCATGCCGCGCATGACCAACACCTACATGCTGGGCGGCGAGCGCGACCCGCAGGAGATCATCGCCAGCATCAAGCGCGGCCTCTACGCCACCAACTTCGGCGGCGGTCAGGTCGACATCACCAGCGGCAAGTTCGTGTTCTCGGCCAGCCAGGCCTACTGGGTCGAGAACGGCCAGATCCAGTACCCGGTCAAGGGTGCCACGCTGATCGGCAACGGCCCCGAGGCCATGAAGAAGGTCAGCATGATCGGCAACGACCTGGCGCTGGACAGTGGCGTGGGCACCTGTGGCAAGGAAGGCCAGAGCGTTCCCGTGGGCGTGGGCCAGCCCACCTTGCGCATCGACGGCCTGACGGTCGGCGGGACGGCATGACGAAGCCCCCACGCTCCGCCGCTGCCTCCCGAGGGGGTGCGTGTCGCCTTGGAGCGGCCCGGCGGCGAAACCATCTTTGAGAAACCTGTGCTACATTTGTCCGCTATGAAAGCCGCTCGCTTTTATTTTGCCTACTTTTGGTTCTCACGCGTCCCCGACGGCAGAGAGGCTCAGGCGTAAGCAAATCACACGCGAAGGCCAGCAAAATCTGAAAAACCGTCGGGACCCCCCGGCGGTTTTTTTTTGCCCCACGCACCCGTTCCAGTTTCCCCACCGTTCACCCCCTTTGTCCACCATCTGTTCGAGGAGTCAGCCATGAATGCCAAAGCCCACAGCCCCAGCCCCGAGTCCTGGTATGCGGCCGTCGAGAAAACCAGCGAAACCGACGACGAACGCATCAAGGACATCACCGTGCTGCCCCCTCCCGAACACCTGATCCGCTTTTTCCCCATCCGCGGCACCGCGGTCGAAACGCTGATCACCCGCACCCGCAAGAGCATCCACAACATCCTGCATGGCAAGGACGACCGCCTGCTGGTGGTGATCGGCCCGTGCTCCATCCACGACCCGGCGGCCGCGCTCGACTATGCGCGCCGCTTGAAGCCGCTGCGCGACAAGTACGCCGATTCGCTGGAAATCGTGATGCGCGTCTACTTCGAGAAGCCGCGCACCACCGTGGGCTGGAAGGGCCTGATCAACGACCCCTACCTCGACGAGAGCTACCGCATCGACGAGGGCTTGCGCATCGCCCGCCAGCTGCTGATCGAGATCAACCGCCTGGGCCTGCCGGCCGGCAGCGAGTTCCTCGACGTGATCTCGCCCCAGTACATCGGCGACCTGATCGCCTGGGGCGCCATCGGCGCGCGCACCACCGAAAGCCAGGTCCACCGCGAGCTGGCCTCGGGCCTGTCCGCCCCGATCGGCTTCAAGAACGGCACCGACGGCAACATCAAGATCGCCACCGACGCCATCCAGGCGGCAGCGCGCGGCCACCACTTCCTGTCGGTGCACAAGAACGGCCAGGTTGCCATCGTGCAAACCAACGGCAACAAGGACTGCCACGTCATCCTGCGCGGTGGCAAGGCACCCAATTACGACGCGACCAGCGTGGCCGCCGCCTGCAAGGAACTGGAGGCGGCCAAGCTGCCGGCCACCCTGATGGTGGACTGCAGCCACGCCAACAGCAGCAAGCAGCACGAGAAGCAGATCGAGGTGGCGCGCGACATCGGCGCACAGATCGCCGGCGGTTCGCGCAGCGTGTTCGGCGTGATGGTGGAAAGCCACATCAACCCCGGCGCGCAGAAGTTCACGCCCGGCAAGGACGATGTGAACAAGCTGGCCTACGGCCAGAGCATCACCGACGCCTGCATCGACTGGAAGCAGTCGGAACAGGTGCTGGAGAACCTGGCGCAGTCCGTCCAGGCGCGCCGCGCCCGCTGACCTGTTGCGGTGGGCAGGCCCCGGGTTTGAAGACCCGGGCGCTTGTCGGCACAATGGGCGGCACACCACGCCACCCAGGAGCCGCCGATCATGCGTTGCCAAGTCATTGTCAGTTGGGGCGATCACACCCAGTACCCGTTCGACCTGGAGGAGGTGCAGCCCATGCCCCACGAGCTGGCCCGGCAGTGGCTGGACCAGCAGTTCACCGAGATGGAGTGCGAGCCCCTGCGGCCCACGGGCAAGCTGCTGCTGGCCGACAAGGTGGTGGTGGTGGCCCAGGCCGCTGGCCAGGACCGTTTTTCACAGGAAGCCCACCGCCCCTGGGCCCACGCCTTTGCGCGCGCCGTGAGCGCGGTGCTGGCCAAGCCGGTGGTGCGTATCGATGTGCCTTCCCTCTCCGTCAGCTACTGAAGAACGCCCCCACGCTCCGCCGCTGCCCCTGAGGGGCGGAGCCACCTTGGGGCGGCCAGGCGGTGATCCGTCAGTGCTCCGGAAAGCGAAGGGCCAGCGCGTCCAGCAGTTTTTGGTGCACGCCACCAAAGCCCCCGTTGCTCATGCACAGCAGCCGGTCGCCCGGCCGGACCGCGGCCATCACCTGATCCACCAGCGTGCCGATGTCGCCCGCCACCTGCGCGCGCGCGCCCATGGGGGCCAGCGCTTCGGCCGCGTCCCAGCCCAGCCCGCCGCTGTGGCAGAAGGCCAGGTCGGCCTGCTCCAGGCTCCAGGGCAGCTGGCTTTTCATGGTGCCCAGCTTCATGGTGTTGCTGCGCGGCTCGAACACCGCCAGGATGCGCGCCGCGCCCACCTGCCGGCGCAGGCCGTCCACCGTGGTGCGGATGGCGGTGGGGTGGTGGGCGAAGTCGTCGTAGACGGTGATGCCGTTGACCGTGCCGCGCACCTCCATGCGGCGCTTGACGTTGTGGAACAGACCCAGCGCCTCGGCCGCAAGGGCCGGTGGCACGCCCACGTGTTCGGCCGCGGCGATGGCCGCCAGCGCGTTGAGCTGGTTGTGCACCCCGCCCAGGCCCCAGCGCACCCGCGCCACCTCGCGCCCGGCTTGCAGCACGGCGAAGTCGTGTGGCTCGCCTTCTGCTGAGAAATCGCTCACCGCGGCGCCAAAGCTGCGCTGTTCGCTCCAGCAGCCCTGGTGCAGCACGCGGGCCAGGCTTTCCTCCAGGCCGTTCCAGACCACGCGGCCGCTGCCGGGCACGGTGCGCACCAGGTGGTGGAACTGGCGCTCGATGTCGGCCAGGCTGTCGAAGATGTCGGCGTGGTCGAATTCGAGGTTGTTGAGCACCGCCGTGCGTGGGCGGTAGTGGACGAACTTGCTGCGCTTGTCGAAGAAAGCGGTGTCGTATTCATCCGCCTCGATCACAAAGAGAGGTTGGCGGGGCCCGCGAGGGGGCTGCGCGCTCTGCTCCGTGTCCCCCGCCCGCTGCGCGGGCTCCTCCTTTACCTGCGCAGAGCGCGCAGCCCCCTCGCTGACATTGCCGCCCAGGCGCGCGGAGACGCCGAAGTTCAGCGGGACACCGCCGACCAGGAAACCCGGTTGCAGACCGGCGTGCTCCAGCACCCACGCCAACATGGACGTGGTGGTGGTCTTGCCATGGGTGCCCGCCACCGCCAGCACATGCCGGCCTTGCAGGATGTGTTCGCTCATCCACTGCGGGCCGCTGGTGTAGGGTGCGCCGGCATCGAGGATGGCTTCCATCAGCGGAAATTTGGGCGTGCCGTCGGGCAGGCGGGCGCGGCTGACCACGTTGCCGATCACGAACATGTCGGGCCGGAGCGCCAGCTGATCGGCGCCAAAACCTTCGATCAGGTCGATGCCCAGCGCGCGCAGCTGGTCGCTCATGGGCGGATAGACACCGGCGTCGCAGCCGGTCACGGTGTGGCCCGCCTCGCGGGCCAGGGCCGCCACGCCACCCATGAAGGTGCCGCAGATGCCGAGGATGTGGATGTGCATCCGCCGATTATCCCTAGCGCGGAAACCGTTCTCTCAACTTGAGTTTCCAGAACTTGCCGGTGGAGGTGCGTGGCACCGCGGCGATGAACTCATAGCGCTCGGGCAGTTGCCACTTCGCGAAGTGCTGGGTCAGCAGGTGGGCGTTGAGCGCGGCGGGCTCAACGTTGTGGTCGGGTTTGATGACCACACAAGCCAGCGGGCGCTCGCTCCATTTCTCGTCGGGAATGGCGATGACCGCCGCCTCGGCCACGGCCGGGTGGCCCATGAGGGCGTTTTCCAAGTCGACCGAGCTGATCCATTCGCCGCCCGACTTGATCAGGTCCTTGGTGCGGTCGGTGATGCGCACAAAACCCAGGGTGTCCACCGAGGCCACATCGCCGGTGCGCAGCCAGCCGTCGGCGGTGAACTTGTCCTCGCTCACCGGCACCCGGTGGTAGCTGCCGGTGATGAAGGGGCCGCGCACCTGGATCTCGCCCACGGCCTGGCCGTCCCAGGGCGCGTCCATGCCGTCGTCGCCGCGTATGCGCAGGTCCACCAGCGGCACCGGCACGCCGGCCATGGCGGCGCGCCGGTAGCGTTCGTCCGGCGGGGCATCGCGCAGCTCGGCCTTGGGGTAGGACACGGACGCCAGCGGCGAGGTTTCGGTCATGCCCCAGCCCTGCAGCAGCCAGATGCCGTGGGCGTCGAAGGCGCGGATCAGGGCCTCGGGCACGGCCGCGCCACCCACCAGCGAGCGCATGCCCTTGGGCAGGCGCCAGCGGCCGTGCTGCGGGTGGGCCGGGTCCTGGGCGGCGCTGTAGGTCTGGATCAGGCCCATCCAGATGGTGGGTACCCCCAGCGACAGCGTGGGCGGCTCCAGGGTCATGAGGTCCAGCAAGTCGTCGGGGTGCAGGTGTGGCCCGGGGAAGACCAGCTTCACGCCCGCCATCACCGCGCCATAGGGCGTGCCCCAGCAGTTGGCGTGGAACATGGGGGTGACGGGCAGCAGCACGTCCGTGCCCTTGAGTCCCCAGAAGTCGCCCATACAGCCGACCAGGGTGTGCAGGATGGTGGAACGGTGCGAATACACCACCCCTTTGGGGCGTCCGGTGGTGCCCGAGGTGTAGCACATGGCCACCGGGTCGGTCTCGTGGTGTGTGGGGTAGGTGAGGCCGGCGCCAGCGGCAGCGGCCAGCAGTTGCTCGTAGTCGGTGAAGCCGGGCGGCACCGGAGCGCCCGAGAAGGGGAACACCAGCACGTGGTCGAAGGCGTGCAGGTGCCTGAACTGCTCGTACAGCGGCAGCAGGATGTCGTCGATGACCAGGATGCGGTCCTGGGCGTCGGCGGCGATCCAGCCGATCTCGTCGGGTGACAGGCGCAGGTTGAGGGTGTGGAGCACGCCGCCGGCCGCCGGGATGCCAAAGTAGCATTCCAGATGGGCGTGGTGGTTCCAGCACAGGGTGGCCACGCGGTCGCCGGCCTGCAGGCCCAGCCCTTGCAGCGCCGCCGCCAGCGCCCGGGTGCGCTGGTGCCACTGCGCGTAGCTGTGCCGCACCAGCGACTTGTCCGGCAGCCGCGACACGATCTCCTGCGTGGGGAACAGGTGGCCGGCGCGTTCCAGCAGGTGGTTCAACGACAGCGGCACGTCCATCATGGTGGTCAGCATCGGGCTTGGCTCCTTGTGGTCTTGGGCACTGTACGGAGCGCCCGCCGATCACGCAATGCACAATGTCGCCCAATGGACAGCGCACTGCACACCGTCAAGCATGAGATCGCCGCCACTGCCGCCCGGCTGGTGGTGGAAGAGGGCCTGGAGTATGGCCCGGCCAAGAAGCGCGCCGCCAAGCAGCTGGGCCTGCCGCAGCGCACCGAGCTGCCCGACAACCGCCTGCTGGAAGCCGCCGTGCGCGAGTACATCGGGCTGTTCTGCGCCGACACGCAGCCGGCCGAGCTGCACGCGCTGCGTGAGCTGGCGCTGCTGTGGATGGAGCGCCTGGCCGAGTTCCGCCCGCACCTGGGCGGCGCGGTCTGGCACGGCACCGCCACGCGCCTGAGCGACATCTACCTGCAGCTGTTCTGCGACGATCCGAAATCGGCCGAGCTGGCGCTGATCGACAAGGGCGTGGACTACGAGCCGCGCACGGTGAGTGGTTTCAACGGAAAACCGGTCGAGGCGCTGAGCTTCAACAGCCGCTGCGACGCACTGGGCGAATTCATCGGCGTGCACCTGATGGTCTACGACGCCGACGACCAGCGCGGTGCCCTGCACCTGGACGACCAGGGGCGCAAGCCACGCGGCGATGCGCGGGCCGTGCGGGCCCTGTTGTCCGGCAGCGCCGACGCCTGAACTTTTGCGCCCGCGCGCCTTCTCACAGACATGAACAAACGATCCTTGTTGACCGGCGGCGTGGCCGCCATCGCCGGCGCGTTGGGCGCCGGCTGGGCCTGGTGGAAGTTCCAGCCCCATGCGCCTGCCGATGGCGCGGCAGAACTGTGGTGGTCGCAGCAATTCGACACACCCGACGGTGCGCCGCTGGCGGTGGCGGCGTGGCGTGGCAAGCCCTTGCTGGTGAACTTCTGGGCCACCTGGTGCCCGCCCTGCGTGGAGGAACTGCCCTTGCTCAACGCCTTTTACCGCGAGCAGCAGGCGCGTGGCTGGCAGGTGGTGGGCGTGGCGATCGACCAGCCCAGCGCGGTGCGCCGTTTCACGCAGAAGCTGCCACTTGCATTCCCGGTGGCCATCGGTGGCCTGCAGGGCACCGAGCTGAGCAAGGCCCTGGGCAACAGCAGCGGCGGCCTGCCGTTTTCGGTGGCCTTCAACTCGCGCGGCGGCGTCGCCGAACGCAAGCTGGGGCAGCTCAAGCCGGACGACCTGGTGCGGTGGTTGGGGGCGGTCGGCTGAGTCCCGTGGGCCGCCACCTTCGCGGCAGGCCAACCGATCTTCCCGATCAGCGGGTTCAGGTCCCTGACAGGAAGCGCAATTCGAACTCCGCCGCCGGCAGGCCTGGCGAGCGCAGGAAACCCTGGAACTGGTCGCAGCCCACGCGGGCCAGGAAGGCGCGCTGGGTTTCGGTTTCCACGCCTTCGGCCACCACCTCCAGGCGCAGGGCGTGGCCCATCTGCACCACGGCGGTGACGATGGCGCGGTCGCTTTCCTGCTCGTGCAGCGAGGCGATGAAAGAGCGGTCGATCTTGAGCTTGTGGATGGGGAACTGCTTGAGGTAGCCCAGACTGGAATAGCCGGTGCCAAAGTCGTCGATGGACAGCTTGATGCCCAGCGCGGCCAGTGCCTGCAGGCGTTCCAGCGCTTCGTCGGCGTCGTGGATCAGGATGGATTCGGTCAGCTCCAGTTCCAGCAGCGCGGGGTCCAGGCCGTGTTCGAGCAAGCAGTCGGCCACGGTCGCGGCGAACTGGCTGTGCTGGAATTGCAGCGCCGAGACGTTGACCGACACCCGCAGCGGGTGCCCGGCGGTGGCCCACGAGGCGGCCTGGCGCACCGCTTCCTGCAGCACCCACAGGCCGACCTGGACGATGAAGCCCGTTTCCTCCGCCACCGGAATGAAGATGCCGGGCGACACCTGGCCCAGCTGGGGATCGTTCCAGCGCAGCAAGGCCTCGCAGGCCCGCAGCGCCCCCGAGACGGTGTCCACCTGGGGTTGGTAGTGCAGGGCAAACCGGCTGTCCGCCAGGGCCTGGCGCATGGCGTGGTCCATCTTGACCCGCGCCAGCAGGTCCACGTTCATCTGCGGTTGGTAGAAGCGGAAATTGCCCTTGCCGCGTTCCTTCACCCGGTACATCGCGGTGTCGGCGTGTTTGATCAGTTCGTCCAGCGTGCGGCCATCGCCGGGCTGCATGGCAATGCCCATGCTGCAGCTGATGGTGAAGTGCATGCCGTCGAGCTCGACCGGCTTGCTCAGCGCATCCAGGATGCGTTGCGCCGTGACTTCGGCCGCGCGTGCGTCGGCCTCGTGCAGGTGGATGACGAATTCGTCGCCGCCCAGGCGGCTCAGCGTGTCGGTCTGGCGCAGGCAGCCCTTGAGCCGGTGCGCCACCTCGATCAGCACGCGGTCGCCAAACAGGTGGCCCAGTGAGTCGTTGATCTGCTTGAAGCGGTCGAGGTCGAGGAACAGGATGGCGAAGGTGGTGTTTTCGCGCTGCGCCAGGTGCAGGGCGTGCTCGACACGTTCGGTCAGCAGCAGCCGGTTGGGCAGGCCGGTCAGCGGATCGCTGTAGGCCAGCTGTTCGATGCGCTGCTGCGCGGCCAGTTTCTCGGTCAGGTCCTTGGCGAACACCACGATGTTGCGTGGGTTGCCGTCGCTGTCGCGCAGCAACACCCACGAGGCCAGCACCGCGAAGGCCGAACCGTCCGGGCGGCGGTGCCAGACTTCGCCTTCCCAGAACCCGTTCTGGACCAGCTTCTCGTCGATCTGCGCGGTCAGCTCGGGGTCGTGCGGCGAGAAGAACAGGTCGCGCGAGGAACTGCCCAGCAGCGTGGGCGGCTCGCACTGCAGCAAGCGCCCGGCCGACGGGTTGACCACCAGAATGCGGTAGGCCGGGTCGGTGACGAAGATGGCGTCCAGGCTGGACTCGAACACCTTGGCGGCCAGCTGCAGTTGGGTTTCGGCGGCCAGCCGGTCGGTGATGTCCCGGAAGGAGTAGACCCGGCCGATGGGACGTCCGCGGCCGTACTGCGGGAGCGTCACCCGCTCCAGCACGCGGCCCGAACGCAGCACCAGCAGGTCGTTGCCTTCCAGCAGCGGCGACCGCGTGATCTGCCTCAGGCGCTGGCTGTAATGCTCTGTGTCGGCAACGTGGGTGGCCAGATGGGCGTGGATGGCCGCGTCGTCGCGCGCCATCAGCAGGGCCTGCGGGATGTCCCAGAGCTGGGCGAAGTGCTGGTTGTAGCCGCGTATGCCACCGTCCAGGTCACACACCAGGATGCCATCGGCGGTCGACTCCAGCGTGGCGCGCAGTTCGGCCACCAGCTTCTCCAGCTCGCCTTCCACCCGGCGTTGTTCGCTGTGGTCGAGGATGCCCACCACGTAGAAGCGCAGCATGTCGTCGGCGCGCACGCGGCTGACGCGGCGCTCGACCTGCACCGCCCGGCCGTCGGCGCGCCGCAGCAGGGTTTCCGACTGGATGTGGTCGCTCTGGCCGGCGGCCACGTCCTCCCAGAAGAACATGTCCTCCGGCGAGGCCGTCATCTCGATCACCGGGCGGCCGATCATCTCGTCGCGCGTGAGCGCCTGCAGCTGGCAGGCGGCCTGGTTGACGGCAACGATGCGCAGGCTCAGCGGGTCGACCACCCACACCGCCTCGAGCATGCCTTCGATCAGCGGCGTCCAGTCGATGGCCTTCATGCGCCGCTGGCCACCACCAGCGGATCGGCGGCGCGTTCAAAGAAGTAGCAGATGCGCTGCCGTGGCGACAGGTAGTCGATGGTGGCCTTGGGCAACTGCAGAGGGCGCACGCTGCGCTTGATGCCCAGGTCCTGCGCCTGCTCCAGGTCCAGGATCAGCGCCTCGTCCTTGGGCACCGACGGCTCGTGCACGATGATGCGGGGACGCAGCGGGCGCGAGGAGTTGACCGACACCACCATGGCGTAGCGGGCGTCGACCAGCTGCACCACCGAGCCCGGCGGGTACACCCCCATCATGCGGATGAAGGCGCCCAGTGTCTGGGTGTCGAAGCGGGTCTTCATCTGCGCGAAGATCAGCGACAGCGCTTCGTGTGGCGTCAGCGCGCCCGACGGGTTGCCCGGGTTGCACAGGTTGTCGTAGCGGTTGACCAGGGCCAGGATCTTGGCCAGCGGGCCGATCTTGTCGTCCTTGAGGCCCAGCGGGAAGCCGGTCCCGTCCGCCATCTCGTGGTGCTGCGAGATGCCCAGCAGCGCGTTGACCGACAGGCCCAGCTGCTTGCCCAGCATGGCGCCGTGGCCCACGTGGCTCTGGTAGAGCTTGTGTTCGGCCGGGGTGAAGTGGTCCTCGCGGAAGCGCACGCGGTCGGGCAACTGCTGCTTGCCCATGTCGTGCAGCATGGCCGCCCGGCCCAGGTCGCCCAGGGTCTCGTGTGACAGGCCCATGGCCTTGCCCAGCAGCAGGCACAACACCGTGACGTTGACCGAGTGCAGGGCCGCGCGGTCGCCCAGTCCCTCCGAGAGCAGGCGGATCACGGCGTCGCCGTCGCCCAGCATCTGCTGCAGAAAGCCGTTGATCACGCCCTCGCAGCGGGTGCGGGCCGCCGCCAGGTTGCTGTCGACCTCATCGACCAGCTGGCGGTAGCTGCGGGCGGCTTCGGCAAACTGCTTCTCGCACTGGAGCAGGCTGGACTTCTGCGCCTGCAACTGCGCGCGGCGGGCCAGGCGCTGCTGCTCGGCCTCGGCCTGGGCCAGGGCGCGGGCCTCGGCCTCTGGCGACAGCACGTCCTTGGCCACCACCTGGTCGGCAGCGGGGGCCGGTGCGTCGCTTTTCTCGGGGGAATACCGCACCGTCTTCAGGCCCAGCGAGCGCAGGGTTTCCAACTGCTGCGGGCTGTTGATCTTGAAGCTGCTGAGCGGGAAGGGGTGGTCCATCCAGCCCAGATCCAGGTGCACAAACATGCCAATGCGCAGCTCTTCGACGGCGATCGGCGTGGTCTGGCTGTCTTTCATGGCATGCGGGCGGGTAGGGGGCAACGAGGCTTTGTGCCATTATGTCTAAACTTCCTTCACGTTTCCCCGTGCCCTTCGTTTGTCAAACGCCATGTCGTTTTATGTTCCCCTGCCCCTGGAGGGCTTGCAACTCAACAAACCGATCCCGGTCAACATCTGGGAGCCGAACGGCACGCTGTTGCTGCGCAAGGGCGAGGTCATCGAAGGCGAACGGCATCTGCAGAACCTGATGGCGCACTCGCCCGTCATCACCGAAACCGACTACCGCGCCTGGAGCTACAGCTACACCACCCAGCTCGATCAGATGGTGCGGCGCAACCACACGCTGGACGAAATTGCCCAGGCCGGCCTGCCCAGCGAGGTGAGCCGGGGCACCGAGCGCGAACTGCTCGAGCCCGTGTCCGATTGGCCCGACCTGCACGCCTCGCTGACCACCTTGTTGCACCAGGGCGCCCAGGCGCAGGATTTTGTGTCCCGGCTCACCGCGCTGGAGGCCAAGGCCCAGCGGCTGGTGGCCTTCCGGCCTGACCAGGCGCTGTTCATGCTGGTGAGCCTGCTGCAGGACCGCAACCTGAGCTATTGCGCCGCCCATGCGCTCTTGTCGGCCACGATGTGCGAGCTGGTGGCCCCGGTGGCCGGGCTGTCGGAGGCGGACCGCGCTTCGCTGTTCCGCGCCGCCATCACCATGAACCTGGGCATGGCGCGGCTGCAGGACGAGCTGGCGCGCCAGTCCGGGCCGCTGACCGACGAGCAGCGCCGTGAGGTACAGAACCACCCGCAGCGTACTGTCGAGGTGCTCAAGGGCCTGGGCGTGGGCGACCCGCTGTGGCTCAAGCTGGTGGCCGAACACCACGGCGCGCCCGAAGGGGCGGCCTCGCACCCGGCGCTGCAGCTGCTGTGCCTGGCCGACGTCTTCGTGGCGCGCATCAGCCCGCGCAAGTCGCGTCCGGCCCTGCTGTCGCAGCAGGCCGCCCGTGGCATTTACCTCAACGAAAAGGGCGAGGCCAATGCCACCGGCGCGGTGTTCGTGCGCACGCTGGGCATCTACCTGCCAGGCAGCTTCGTGCGCCTGGCCAACGACGAGGTGGCGGTGGTGGTCAAGCGCGGCCGGCGTGCCAACACCCCCACCGTGTTCAGCATCATCGGGCGCCAGGGCATGCCCCTGGGCGAGCCGGCGTTGCGCGACACCACCGAGCGCGCCTACGAGGTCAAGGCCAGCGTGGCGGCCGAGGAGGTGAAGGTGGTGCTCAACCCGGCGCGGCTGCTGAGCCGCCTGTGAACAGGCCCTAATTGGGCCGGATGTTGCCGGCCTTGACCACCGGGCGCCAGCGGTCGAGTTCGCGCGCGATCAGGCTGCCGAAGGCCTCTGGCGTGGCGGGCATGGCCACCGCGCCCTCGCTTTGCAGGCGCTGGCGCAGTTCGGGCGTGGCCAGGGCCTGGTTGATGTGGCTGTTGAGCTTGCGCACGATGTCCGGCGGCGTGCCGGCGGGCGCGAGCACGCCGTACCACTGGTCGGCCTCGAAGCCCGGGTAGCCGCTTTCGGCCACCGTGGGCACGTCGGGCAGTGCTTCCAGCCGCTTGCTGCTCGACACCGCCAGCGCGCGCAGCTGACCCGATTTCACGAAGGGGGTGAGCGCCGGGGCGCCGGTGAAGATCAGCTGGGTCTGGCCTGCCACCAGGTCGGTGATGGCGGGCGCGGCGCCGCGGTAGGGCACGTGGACGATGAAGGTCTGGGTCCGCAGCTTGAGGTATTCGGTGGCCAGGTGCGCGGCGCTGCCGTTGCCCCCGGTGCCGTAGTTGAGCTGGCCCGGCCTGGCGCGGGCCAGGGCCACCAACTCCTTGAGGTTGCGCGCCGGCACCGAGGGGTGCACCACCAGCACATTGGGCACGTTGGCCACCCAGGCCACCGGCGCGAAGTGTTTCACCGGATCGTAGGACAGGTTGGGCACGATCAGCGGGTTGACGGCGTGGGTGCCGATGTGACCCATCAGCAGGGTGTGGCCGTCGGGCGCGGCCTTGGCCACGCGGTCGGCACCCAGCGATCCGCCGGCACCCGGCACGTTGTCGATGACCACCGGCTGGCCCAGGCTCTCGCTGAGCTTCTGGCCGATGGCACGGCCCAGCAGGTCGGAACTGCCCCCCGGTGTGAAGGGCACGACCAGGCGGATGGGCCTGGCCGGCCAGCTCTGGGCCGTTGCCAGGCCGCTCGCGCACAGGGCGCCCGCGGCCAGCAGCAGTTCTCGTCGTGTTCTCAATCGGGTCTCCTCATTCACACCGGTCGGCGCATTATGGGCGCTGGCCGCCCGCCGACGGACGGCGCGGCGGATCGTTTCTAATCACCCCCTGGCAGCTGCGCCACGGCCCAAGGTTTTGGGCCGGTACCGCCTGCTGCTGGCGTGGAATGCCGCGGTGATCGGTCGTGTGACGACTGGCGTGGATTCCCGGCGGGTGGGGTCAGGACGACCGCCAACGCCCCACCATGGGTGACCCATGGTGATTTGTCCCAGTGATTCGAAGGTATGGATTTGCACAGGAACTTCAGCAGTTCGAGACTTGTTCGTTTGCTCAGTGATTCGACCGGTGTGGGGGTGGCGGCATCCGACCAGGACTTTGCGGAAAAACTCAGCCTGTGGTTGAACGCCTTTGATGCCGTCAAGCTGCATGCGGTGCAGCAACCGGTCCGGGCGTCCGCCGACGGCCCGCCGCCGGATGCGCGCGCGGCCGCCAGCACCGCCGTGGCGGCCGATGTCCAGCGGGTGCGGAGCGCGCTGGTGAAGGCCATCGCGGCCCCGGTGCCCGAGACGCAGGCGGACGCGGACGCGGAGGCCGGGTACACCCCCTACCGCCAGCGGTATGCCGAGCAGCAACGTCAGATGGAATTGAAGATAGAACCCCTGCGGGACCGCGTCCGGCAGGCCTTGTCCCGGGTCTCGCCCAGGCTCCGGCAGCTGGCCGGGCTGGACGCCGTGCTGGGCCAGTCGCTCGCCGGCCGCGAGCAGAAGCTGCTCGCCAAGGTGCCTGTGCTGCTGGAGCGGCGCTTCGAGCACCTGCGCCAGAGCGGGCGGCTGGACGTGTTCGGCCAGGAGTGGCAGGCCGTCCTGCAAGCGGAACTCGACCTGCGTCTGCAGCCGGTCATGGGAATGATGGAAGCCATGGGCCACGACGCCCGGAAATCACAATGAACAGAATCTTTTTTGCCGTTGCTTTTGCCTTGGGCCTGGTGGCCGTGGCCTGGGTGGGTTGGGGCTTTGTCGGGTCCAGCGGGCTGGCCCTGCTCATGACCGTGGTGATCGCCGCCGCCTATGTGCTGGGCGCCCATGAACTGCGGCAGTTCCGCGCCGCCACGTCCGCGCTGGCGCGTTCGCTGGCCCAGTTGCCGCAGCCGGTGCCGGACATGGCCGCCTGGCTCGATGGCGTACCGGCCTCGCTGCGCAACCCGGTGCGCCTGCGCATCGAAGGGGAGCGTGTGGTCCTGCCCGGCCCGGCGCTGACGCCTTACCTCGTGGGGCTGCTGGTGATGCTGGGCATGCTGGGCACCTTCCTGGGCATGGTCGTGACCTTCAAGGGCGCCGTGTTCGCCCTGGAAGGCTCGACCGACCTCCAGGCCATCCGGTCGGCGCTGGCGGCCCCGATCAAGGGGCTGGGCCTGTCGTTCGGCACCTCGGTGGCCGGCGTGGCCGCGTCCGCCATGCTGGGGCTGATGTCGGCCCTGTGCCGGCGCGAGCGCGCGGAGGTGGCACGGCAACTGGACACGCGCATCGCCACGGTTCTGCGGCCGTTTTCGCTGGTGCACCAGCGCCAGGAAACTTTCAAGGCGCTGCAGTTGCAGGCCCATGCGCTGCCCGACGTGGTGGAGCGCCTGAACGCCATGATGAATGGGTTGGAACGCCGCAGCCAGCAGCTGAACGAACAGCTCCTGGGGCAGCAGCAGCAGTTCCACCGCGACGCGGGCCAGGCCTACACCGACCTGGCCGACCGGGTCGGCCGTTCGCTCCAGGACAGCCTGGCGGCCAGCGCCCGGGCCGCGGGCGAAAGCCTCCGGCCGGTGGTCGAGACCGCGATGTCCGCGATCGCGCAGGAGTCCCAGCGCATGCACCAGCGCCAGATCGACGCGGCGCAGGTCCAGCTCGACGGCCTGTCGACGGCCTTCGGTGCCACGGCCCGTGGCGTGTCCGAGGGCTGGGCGGCTGCCCTGCAGCAACACGAGCGCAGCAGCGAACGCCTGGCCGATGGCCTGGGCCGGACCCTGGGCGGCTTCACCGAGACCTTCGAGCAGCGCGCCGGTGCGTTGCTGGGCAAGGTACAGGCCGCCGCGGCGCAGGCGCACGCCGACCAGGCCGCCGCGGACGCCCAACGCCTTGCCACCTGGACACAGGCCCTGCAGTCCATGGCCGCCACGCTGCACGGCGAGTGGCAGCAGGTGGGCACGCAGACCCTCGCGCAGCAGCAGGCCGTGTGCCAGACGCTGGAGAAGACCGCTGGCGAGATCACCGAGCGCGCCAGCCGGCAAGCGGGCCAGACGCTGGACGACATGGCCCGCTTGCTGGGGCAATCCGAGGCCCTGGTGCGTGCGCGCATCGACACCGAAGCCCAGTGGCAACAACAGCAAGGCGAGCGCATGGAGCAGCTGGCCGCTGTCTGGCGCTTCGAGCTGGGCGCGTTGCGCGACGAGGAGGCCCGGCGCGGCGACGCGGCCGTGGCGCGCCTGGGCGAGCTGCAGGCGGCGCTGGCCGCGCAGCTGGCCACCCTGGGGAACGCGCTCGAAGCGCCCATGACCCGGCTGCTGCAAACGGCGTCCGAGGTGCCCCAGGCGGCGGCCGAGGTGATCGCCCAGTGGCGGCGGGAGATGACCCGGCTCACCGAACGCGACACCCTGGCGCTGGAGGAGCGAACGGGCGTGATGGAAAAAATCGGGGCGCTGCTGCAGACCATCCAGCAGGCGTCGGGTGAGCAGCGGGCCGCGGTAGAGTCCCTGGTGGCTTCGGCGACGGCGGTGTTTGAGCGGGCCGGCAGCCAGTTCGCGCAGGCGCTGGACGCGCAGGCCGGGCAGGCCACAGGCCTGGTGGCCCACGTCAGCGGCAGCGCGATCGAGCTGGCCTCGCTGGGCGAAGCCTTCGGCCATGGCGTGCAGCTGTTCAACGCGACCAACGAGAAGCTGATCGACAGCCTGCAGCGCATCGAAGGCACGCTGCAGCAGTCCATGGCGCGCAGCGACGAACAGCTCGCCTACTACGTGGCCCAGGCGCGTGAGGTGATCGACCTGAGCATCAGCTCGCAGCAGGGCCTGGTGGAGGACCTGCGCCGGCTGCGCGGCCAGCCGGTGGCACTGGCGGAAGGGAGCGTGGCATGACCGGTCTGCACGACACGGACGAAGGCATGGAACAGACCGCGCCGGTCTGGGCGGTGTTTGGCGACCTGATGTCGGGCCTGCTGGGCGCCTTTGTGCTGATCCTGGTGGGTGTGCTGGTGGTGCAGATGGACCTGGTGGCCAACCTCGAGGCCGAGGTCCAGAAGCGCCGGGTGGAAGAGCAGCGCCGCATGGCGCTCGAAAAGGCGCTGGCCATTCCCTTGCAGGCCGGGCGTGTCACGCTGAACAACGGTCGCATCGGCATCAGCGGCAGCGTCCTGTTTCCCCTCAACTCGGACCAGCTGCGCCCCGACGGCCGGCAGCTGCTCAAGAGCCTGGTGCCCCCCCTGCAGGTGTACCTGGGCGAGCGCGACGAGATGCTGATGGTCAGTGGCTTCACCGACGACAAACGCATCCAGGAGGGCAACCGCCGTTTCGAGGACAACCTCGAACTCTCGGCCCAGCGCGCGCTCACCGTCACCCGGGCCCTGATCGAGGACGGCATGCCGTCCTCGCGTGTGTTTGCCGCGGCCTTTGGCGCCGAGCAGCCGGTGGCGTCCAACACGAACGAAAAGGGCCGTTCCCTGAACCGGCGGGTGGAAATGGCGCCGGTGCCCAAGTCGTCGAACAGCCGAGCCCCGGCCCATGAGTGACGCCGGCACCATTGACCCGCCACCCTCGCTGGCGACCTTGCGCAGCGAGGGGGCGCAGCATGTCGACCCCGTGCGTTTCCAGCACCTGGAGCGCCTGTCGCAGCGTTTGGCGACTCAGCCGCCCGAGGTGCAGCGCGTTCTGGAGGCGAAGCTGGCCAGCGGGTTGGCGGCCTGCGCGGAGCGTGTCCGGCAGGGCCGGCGGCTGGCCCAGGCGGAAGCGGCCGCGCTGCTGGCCACCCAGCCACAGCTGGCCCGCGAGCTGCGCCGCCTGCTCGTGGTGGGCGACCCGGCGGGCGTGCGCCGGCTGGGCCTGCAAGCCAGCGCCGCCCAGCCCTGCGCGCCGCTGGCCGAGTTGAACCGGCACATCCAGCAAGCCCGGCAGGAGCCGGTGCCCGATGCGGGCCTGGACGGCGACATCGGCGCCCCTTCTGAAATGAAGAGCCTGCGCCGTTTCAGGGAAAGCTGGTCCCGGATCGTGGCCGAGGACCAGGTGGCGCAGGCCATCGGCCGGGCACCCGACAACGCCGGTCCGCTCAACTCGCACATGCTGGTGCTGCGATCGCTGAGCCTGATGCGCGACCTGTCGCCCGACTACCTGCGGCGCTTTCTGTCGCATCTGGGCAGCCTGTTGTGGCTGGACGAAGTTGCCCAACCTCGGACGTCGGCGGTGGTCAGGCCGGCACGCCGGGCGCGACAGAAGAAATAGCCCAACGCTGGCGGCGCATGTGTCACGCGCCTGTCACGCAACGGTCTCAAACTGGATCGCATCCGCCGCCCTGACCACCTCGACCGATGTGGCCGTGGCGGTGCCATTTGATCCAACCCCCAATTCCTGAACATGAGATTGTTGCCTTCGCTGCGCATCGGTGCGCGGCTCGCGTTGGCGTTTGGTGCCGTCCTGCTGTTGCTGCTGGCCGTGGCGGCGGCGGCTGTGCTGGGTATCCAGGCCCTGGCCAGCAGCGGTGAAACCTTGTACCGCCAGCGCACGGTGCCCCTCGTCCGGCTGGCCGATGTCAACGCCCTGCTGATGCGCAACCGCGTGCTGGTCATGGACATGCTGATCGATCCCGGCACGGCCAACATCGAGCGCCGCTCCAAGGAACTGCGCGACAACAACGGCAAGGTCCGCCTGGCCTGGAATGGCTACCGCGAGAGCGCCGACGTGGCGCAGGCATCGGCGCTGATGGACGCTTTCGAGCCGGTGTTCTTGGCCTACATGGACCAGGGGCTGGGGCCGGCCGCGCAGGCCGCCTCGGAGGGGCGTTACGACGACACGGTGGCGCTCTACAGCGAAACGATCAGCCCCATGGCCCCCAAGGTGGCCGAGCTGATGGGCAGGCTCACGGCCCATGAGGTGGCGATGGCTCAGCGCGAATTCCAGCAGGTGGAGCACGTGGCCAGCCGCACCCGTGGGCTGATGTGGGCCGGTGCGCTGCTGGCCGTGGTGCTCGGCGTGTGGCTGGCCTGGGCCATCAGCCGCTCGGTCACGCGGCCACTGCGCCACGCGGTGAGCGTGGCCAACGCCATCGCCGCCGGGGACTTGCGCCAGTCCATCCCGGTGTCGGGCCGCGACGAGTGCGGCGATCTGCTGCGTGCGCTGCAGGCGATGTCCGGACAACTGCACCACGTGGTCTCGCAGGTGCTGGAGGTGAGCCGCAGCGTGGCCGCCGGCGCCGCCGAGATGTCGGGCGGCACGGCGGATCTTTCCGCCCGCACCGAGCGCCAGGCCGCCGCCCTGGAGGAGACCAGCGCCGCCATGGAAGAGCTGACCACCCTGGCCGAGCAGGGCGCCAACGCGGCCGTGCGCACCAGCGAGCTGGCCACCACCGCCAGCGGGGCCGCTCGCGAAGGTGGCGCCGTGGTCGGCCAGGTGGTGACCACCATGAACCGGATCAGCGACAGCTCGCGCCGCATCGGCGACATCATTGGCGTGATCGATGGCATTGCTTTCCAGACCAACATCCTGGCGCTCAACGCGGCGGTGGAGGCGGCGCGCGCGGGCGAACAGGGGCGCGGCTTTGCCGTGGTGGCGGGCGAGGTGCGTGCCCTGGCGCAGCGCAGCGCCCAGGCCGCGCGCGAGATCCAGGCCCTGGTCGGCGGCAGCATCGAGCAGGTGGCCGAGGGCGCGCGCCTGGTGCAGGACGCGGGCGACCGCGTCACCGGCATCGTCGAGCAGGTCGACCAGATCCGTGAACTGATCGAAGGTGTCACCGGTGCCAGCCGGCACCAGAACGCGGCCGTGCTGCAAATCGCGGAACACATCACGGTGCTGGACCAGAACACGCAGTCCAACGCGGCCCTGGCGGAGCAAAGCTCGGCGGCGGCCGAAAGCCTGCGCCGGCAGGCCGACCGCCTGATCGACGCCATGGCCCAGTTCCAGGTGGGCCAGCACGACGTGCCGACACATGTGCCTCGGCTGGGGGTTCGCGCGGCGAAGACCACTGTGCCCAGGCTGGCCGCGGCCTGACGCGGCCCCACCCAGAAACAACAAAGCCCCATGTGTGTTGGGGCTTTGTTGTTTCCTTGGGCGGAAAGGAAAAATCTGGTCGGGGTGAGAGGATTCGAACCTCCGGCCTCTACGTCCCGAACGTAGCGCTCTACCAGGCTAAGCTACACCCCGATGGTGTCACTGTCGAATGGCTCAGCTCAATGTCTGCGCGTCAACAGGTCAGCCGCTAATTGTAGCAAACCTTCTTGGTAGTCATTTTTCGGCAGCTGGGCCGCTGCGGCCATGGCGCGTTGCGCCTCGCTTTCCGCCGCGGCGCGGGCGCGGTCCAGCGCGCCGGTGCGCCGGATCACGGCGGCGATGTCGGCCAGGTGCGTGGCGTCGCCGTTTTCGATGGCGTGCCGGATCAGGGCCTGTTCGTCGGGTGTGCCGAGCTTGAGGGCCCAGATCACCGGCAAGGTCATCTTGCCTTCGCGCAGGTCATCGCCCAGGTTCTTGCCCAGTTCTTCGGCCTGACCTTCGTAGTCCAGCACGTCGTCGATGACCTGGAAGGCCGTGCCCAGGGCCTGGCCGTAGGTGGCGCAGTGGGTCTCCAGCGCTTCGTCGGCGCCGGCCAGGATGGGCGCGAGCCGGGCGCTGGCTTCGAACAGCTTGGCGGTCTTGGAGCGGATCACGCGCAGGTAGGCCTGTTCGTCGAGGTCGGCGTCGTGCATGTTCATCAGCTGCAGCACCTCGCCTTCGGCGATCACGTTGGTGGCGTCGGCCAGCACCTCCATCACCCGCATCCGGCCCACGTCGACCATCATCTGGAAGGCGCGCGAATACAGGAAGTCACCCACCAGCACGCTGGCGGCGTTGCCAAACACCTCGTTGGCGGTCTGGCGGCCGCGGCGCAGGGTGGACTCGTCGACCACGTCGTCGTGCAGCAGGGTGGCGGTGTGGATGAACTCGACCACGGCGGCCAGCGTGTGGCGGTGCGGACTGTCGTGGCCCAGCGCACCGGCCACCAGCAGCAACAGGGCGGGGCGCAGGCGCTTGCCGCCAGCGGAAATGATGTAGCGGGCGACCTCGCCGACCAGCGGCACTTCGGAGTCCAGGCGCTGCGCGATCACCGTGTCCACGGCGCGCATGTCGTCGGCAATGAGGGAGAGGGCCTGAGCGGTGCTCGATGCGGGGGGGGTGGAAGACAAGGTGGAAGGCCTGCAGATGTTTGACCGATTATAAAAAGGCGCTCCGGGGTGTCGGGGCGCCTTTCCGTTTGTCGGGCGGCTCGTTGCGGCAAACTTATGTTGGCGCTATAATCTTCGGTTCGGTGGAAATTCGTTCGCCGATACACCTTCACAGGTTTTTCAGAGGTTCATATGTACGCGGTCATAAAAACCGGTGGCAAGCAGTATCGCGTTGCCGCTGGCGAAAAAATCAAAGTAGAACAGATTGCTGCGGAAGTGGGCCAAGAGATCGTGATCGACCAGGTTCTGGCTGTCGGCAATGGCAGCGAGATCAAGGTGGGCACGCCCTTGGTTTCCGGCGCAACTGTTACGGTCACGGTGCTCTCGCACGGTCGTCACGACAAGGTCCGCATCTTCAAGATGCGCCGTCGCAAGCACTACCAGAAGCGCCAGGGTCACCGTCAGAATTTCACCGAGCTGCAGATCGCTTCGATCGCTGCTTGAGGCATGTTTCAGGAGTAAAGCGACATGGCACAGAAAAAAGGCGGCGGCTCTACGCGAAACGGCCGTGATTCCAAGCCAAAGATGCTCGGTGTCAAGGCTTTCGGCGGTGAACTGGTGAGCGCAGGCTCCATCATCGTGCGTCAGCGTGGCACCAAGTTCCACCCCGGCACCAATGTCGGCGTGGGCAAGGACCACACCCTGTTTGCCACGGCCGATGGCCACGTTCAATTCGCCATCAAGGGCGAACTGAATCGCCACGTGGTGAGCATCACGCCGGTCTGACCTGACGGGCGTTGTTTGTCCAAAAGGCCCGCCTTGCGGGCCTTTTGCGTTTGTACTTTCTAGAATACGGCCATGAAGTTTGTCGACGAAGCCTTTATCGAGATCGCCGCTGGCGACGGCGGCAATGGCTGCTCGTCCTTCCGGCACGAGAAGTACAAGGAGTTTGGTGGCCCCGACGGCGGTGACGGCGGCCGGGGTGGCCACGTCTACGCGCTGGCCGACGTCAACCTGAACACCCTGGTCGACTTCCGCTACACCCGCAAGTTCGAAGCGCAGCGCGGCGAACACGGCAAGGGATCGGACATGTTCGGCGTCAAGGGCGACGACATCGTCCTCAAGCTGCCGGTGGGCACCATCATCAGCGACGCCGAAACCGGCGAGGTGCTGTTCGAGCTGCTGCAGCCCGGTGAGCAGATCCTGATCGCCAAGGGTGGCGACGGCGGCTTCGGCAACATGCGCTTCAAGAGCGCCATCAACCGCGCGCCGCGCCACAAGACACCCGGTTGGCCCGGTGAGCGCCGCAGCCTCAAGATGGAACTGAAGGTGCTGGCCGACGTCGGCTTGCTGGGCATGCCCAACGCCGGCAAGTCCACGTTGATCGCGGCCATCTCCAACGCCCGCCCCAAGATCGCCGACTACCCCTTCACGACCCTGCACCCCAACCTGGGCGTGGTGCGCGTGGGGCCGGAGAAGAGTTTTGTGGTGGCCGACGTGCCCGGCCTGATCGAGGGCGCGAGCGAGGGCGCCGGCCTGGGCCACCAGTTCCTGCGCCACCTGCAGCGCACCCACCTGCTGCTGCACGTCATCGACATGGCGCCCTTCGACGATTCGATCGACCCGGTCGCGCAGGCCAAGGCCATCGTCGGCGAGCTCAAGAAGTACGACAAGGCGCTCTACGACAAGCCGCGCTGGCTGGTGCTCAACAAGCTGGACATGGTGCCGGCCGACGAGCGCGCCGCGCTGGTCAAGGACTTCGTCAAGCGCATGCGCTACAAGGGCCCGGTGTTCGAGATTTCGGCCCTGACACGCGAAGGCTGCGAGCAGCTGGTGCACAAGATTTACGACCACATCGTGGCCACGCGCCAGGCGGCGTTGCCGCCGGTGGATGTGGATCCGCGTTTCCCTACCGCCGCCTGAGCATGTCCGTCGCACACGACACCCCCGTCGCCACGTCTTCCGCCCTGTTGCCGCCGCTGACCGAGTCGGTGCTGCGCCAGGCGCGCCGCATCGTGGTCAAGGTCGGCTCCAGCCTGGTCACCAACGAGGGCAAGGGCCTGGACGAGGCGGCCATTGGTCACTGGTGTGTGCAGCTCAGCGCGCTGGTCAGGGAAGGGCGCGAGCTGATCATGGTCAGCAGCGGCGCCGTGGCCGAAGGCATGAAACGCCTGGGCTGGACCACCCGCCCGAAGGAAATCCACGAGCAGCAGGCTGCTGCCGCGGTGGGTCAGATGGGGCTGGTGCAGATGTACGAGTCCAAGCTGCGCGAGCAGGGCATGGGCAGCGCGCAGGTGCTGCTCACCCACGCCGACCTGGCCGACCGCGAGCGTTACCTCAACGCCCGCTCGACCCTCTTGACCTTGCTGCAGCTGGGCGTGGTGCCGGTGATCAATGAAAACGACACCGTGGTCAACGACGAGATCAAGTTCGGCGACAACGACACTCTGGGTGCGCTGGTGGCCAACCTGGTCGAGGCCGATGCGCTGGTGATCCTCACCGACCAGAAAGGCCTGTACACCGCAGACCCGCGCAAGGACCCCGAGGCGCAGTTCGTGTTCACGGCCCGCGCGGGCGATCCGGCCCTGGAGGCCATGGCGGGCGGCGCCGGCAGTGGCATCGGCAAGGGCGGCATGATCACCAAGATCCTGGCGGCCAAGCGTGCGGCCGGGTCCGGCGCCTCCACCGTGATCGCCTGGGGCCGCGAGCCCGACGTTTTGCTGCGCCTGGCCGCGGGCGAGCCCATCGGTACCTGCCTGGTGGCACAAACGGCCAAGAGCCAGGCCCGCAAGCGCTGGATGGCCGACCACCTGCAGCTGCGTGGCGCGGTGGTGGTGGACGAGGGCGCGGTGGCCAAGATCGTGGAAGAGGGCAAAAGCCTGCTGCCCATCGGCATGACCGGTGTGGACGGCGAGTTCTCGCGTGGCGACGTGATCGCGGTGCGTGACGCCCGCGGCCTGGAGATCGCGCGCGGGCTGGCCAACTACGCCAGCTCGGAAGCCCGGCTGATCTGCCGGCGCGCGTCGGGCGATTTCGAGCGCCTGCTGGGTTACGCGGCCGAACCCGAAATGATCCACCGCACCAACCTGGTGCTGATGCGCGGCTGACCGCGCCAGCGCCCGGCGTCCGCCGCCGGGGTGTCAGAACGTCAACACGTTTTCAGCGCACGCGCTCGTCGCCGATGAGTTTGCCGCCGCGCTGCAGGTCGGCCAGCATGCGGGCCACCGGCGCGTTGGGCGCGCGGCCGTCACACAAGGCGGTCTGGGCCAGGCGCAGCGCCACCCGCGAGGTGGCGATCCCGGACAGGATGCGCCAGCTGTTTGGGGTCACGGCCACCCAGCGTTGTTCGCTGCTGTTCCAGCGTGCGTAGGTGGTGGCCTCGCCCGTTTCGCAGCGAAGGCCTTCGAACAGTGCGTTTTCTGCACCGCTGCGGCTGCTGGCGAGCACCACGTAGCGCACCACGCCGTCACTGCCAATGGCGAGACTGGTCGCATCGAGGTGGTAGGCCAGTTCGGAGCCGGCGCCCACGCTGAAGGGAATCAGGCGCTCGCGGGACAGGCCCGCCGGTGGCGGTACATCCTGTTCGCGCCAGTGGGTCTGGCCGTGTGAGGCGCCGGTGCACAGCACCCCACAGGCGAGGGCCAGCGCGGCCCGCACCCAGTGCCTTGGCATGACATTCATCCGCGGGAGCTTTCGAGTCGGCTGGTGTCGGCCGGGGTGTTGTTGTCGGCCTGCTTGAGCCCGCCCGCCTGGGGGTCGGGGTCGAAGCTGGCGCCCGGGGGCAATTCCAGCCCCATGGGCACGGTGGCCGGGCCGCCGTCCTCGGGGTAGCGGTTGCGCACGCCGCCACGCAGGTAGCGGTTGCGCGTGTCGGTGCGGGGCAGGTAGCGCGCCAGTTCGGTCAGCGCCATTTCGTAAACGCCGCGCTTGAACTCGACCACCACGTCCAATGGCACCCAGTAATCGTTCCAGCGCCAGGCGTCGAACTCGGGGTGGTTGGTGGCACGCAGGTTGAGATTCCAGTCGTGCCCCACCAGGCGCAACAGGTACCAAATCTGCTTTTGGCCCTTGTAATGCCCACGGGCATCGCGCCGTATGTAACGGTCTGGCACTTCGTAGCGCAACCAGTCCCGCGTGCGGGCCACGATCGCCACGTGCTCCGGCATCAGTCCCACTTCTTCGTGGAGTTCCCGGTACATGGCCTGCTCGGGGGTTTCGCCCCGGTCTATGCCGCCTTGCGGAAACTGCCAAGAGTGGGTGCGTATGCGCTTCCCCCAGAACACCTGGTTTCGCTGGTTGAGCAGAATGATGCCGACATTGGGCCTGAAGCCTTCTCTGTCAAGCATAATCAACCCCAAATTTTTGAACTGTCTTCATTATGCACCGCAGTGCGCATGAAATGAAGCATTCACGCCGCTTGCCGGCCATTTCTCCCCCCGTTTGCCCTCTCTCGCCCGCCCATGAAAGCCTCGCAGTTTTTCGTCTCCACGTTCAAGGAAGCCCCATCCGACGCCGAGGTGGTGAGCCACCGCCTCATGATGCGCGCCGGCATGATCAAGAAGCTGGGCGCCGGCATCTACACCTACATGCCCATGGGCCTGCGCGTCATCCGCAAGGTGGAGCAGATCGTGCGCGAGGAAATGGACCGGGCCGGCGCGGTGGAGCTGACGATGCCGGTGGTGCAGCCGGCCGAGCTGTGGCAGGAGACCGGGCGCTTCGAAAAGATGGGGCCCGAACTGCTGCGCATCAAGGACCGGCATGACCGTGACTTTGTGGTGCAGCCGACCAGTGAGGAAGTGGTCACTGACATCGCCCGCCAGGAGTTGCGCAGCTACAAGCAGTTGCCCAAGAACTTCTACCAGATCCAGACCAAGTTCCGCGACGAGCGCCGGCCGCGGTTTGGCCTGATGCGCGGGCGCGAATTCATCATGAAGGACGCCTACAGTTTCGACCGCGACCGCGACAGCGCGCAGGCCAGCTACCAGGTGATGGCGGCGGCCTACCGCCGCATCTTCGACCGCTTTGGCCTGACCTACCGCGCCGTGGCCGCCGACAGCGGCGCCATCGGCGGCGACTTGAGCGAAGAATTCCAGGTGATCGCCGCCACCGGCGAGGACGCCATCGTCTACTGCCCGGGCAGCGACTACGCCGCCAACATGGAAAAGGCCGAGGCCCTGGCGCCGGCCGGTCCACGCCCGGCGGCGGCGGCGGCCCTGGCCAAGACGCCCACGCCCGGCAAGGCCACCTGCGCCGACGTGGCCGAACTGCTGGGCGTGCCGCTGGCCACCACGGTCAAGTCCCTGGTGCTGGCCACCGACGAGATCAACGAACGCGATGAAATCGTCAAGAGCACGGTCTGGCTGCTGCTGCTGCGTGGCGACCACGACATGAACGAAGTCAAGGTCGGCAAGCTGCCGGGCCTGGACATGGGTTTCCGCTTCGCCACCGTGGCCGAGATCGAAGACCACTTTGGCTGCAAGCCGGGCTACCTGGGTCCGCTCAAGCTCAAGAAGCCGGTGCAGGTCGTGGCCGACCGCGAGGTGGCGGTGATGGCCGACTGGATCTGCGGCGCCAACGAAGTGGATTTCCACATGACCGGCGTCAACTGGGGCCGCGACCTGCCCGAGCCCGATCTCGTGGCCGACCTGCGCAACGTGGTGGCCGGCGATGCCTCGCCAGACGGTAAGGGCGTGCTCGCCATCGAGCGGGGTATCGAGGTGGGTCACGTGTTCTACCTCGGCACCAAGTACAGCCAGGCCATGAACGCCACCTTCCTGGACACCGACGGCAAGCCCAAACACTTCGAGATGGGCTGCTACGGCATCGGCGTGACCCGCCTGCCGGCGGCGGCCATCGAGCAGAACCACGACGAGCGCGGCATCATCTGGCCCGACGCCATCGCGCCCTTCAGCGTGGTGATCTGCCCCATCGGCATGGACCGCAGCGAGGCGGTGAAGGCCGCCGCCGAACAGCTGCACGACGAGCTGGCCGCGGCCGGCGTGGACGTGCTGCTGGACGACCGTGGCGAGCGCCCGGGTGCCATGTTCGCCGACTGGGAGCTGATCGGCGTGCCCCACCGCGTGACCATCGGCGACAAGGGGCTCAAGGACGGCGTGGTCGAGTACCAGCACCGCCGCGAGACCGAAGCGACCAAGCTGACCTTGGCCGACATCCGGGCCCACATCCAGGGCCGCCTGGTGGCATGATGCCGCCGCTGGGCCCTGGCAGGCGGCGCCTGCTGGGTGCGGCGGGGGCCTGGGCGCTGGCGGGCACCTGGCCGACGGCCGTGGCGGCCGGCCAGCTTGAAGAGCCGCTGGCCGACTCGGTGCGCAGTGCCCTGTCCTCGGCCATCGCCAGTTCGGCGCCGCCAGTGCCCGATTTCCACAGCACCGAAGCCCGGTTGGCCTACCTGCGCTGGCTCGGACGCGCGAGCGAGCGCCTGGTGCGCCGCCAGCCCGACCTGCAGCACCGCGTCGAGTTCCTGCAGACCGTCTGGTACGAGAGCCGCCGCGCCGGCCTGGACACCTCGGTCGTGCTGGGGCTGATCCAAGTCGAGAGTGCCTTTCGCAAGTTCGCGATTTCCAGTGTGGGTGCGCGAGGATACATGCAGATCATGCCATTTTGGGCGCGTTTGATCGGCGATGGCGACGTGGGTAAGCTGTTTCACATGCAGACCAACCTGCGTTTTGGCTGCGTGATCCTGCGCCACTACCTGGACCGCGAGAACGGTGACCTGTTCATGGCGCTGGGCCGCTACAACGGCAGCCGGGGACGGTCGCCGTACCCCAACGCGGTGTTCGCGGCGCAAAAGGGCTGGGTGGTGGTCGGCTGAGGGCGGCGCCGTTCACTGCAAAAACCCCATGCGCGACTTGTTGCCACCGGCACGTGGCAGGTCATCCGCTCCGATGGCATCGCGCTGGTCGAGCCGCGCGTTGCCAAAACCGGTCATCAGCGCACGGCGCATCTCGCGTGGCGCCAATGTTGCCAGCTGGTCCAGCACGTCGTCGCTCGGTTCGTCGGCAAAATGCCGGCCCCAGTCGTGTTCGTCGCGTATCGTGCGGTAAAGATGGCTCGCAATGCGCCG
The DNA here is from genome assembly GCF_038440225.1 of Hydrogenophaga sp. OTU3427. NCBI lineage: Bacteria > Pseudomonadati > Pseudomonadota > Betaproteobacteria > Burkholderiales > Comamonadaceae > Hydrogenophaga > Hydrogenophaga sp. OTU3427. The sequence continues at coordinate 122,974 of NZ_JASATI010000009.1, forward strand.
GGCGGCCTCTGGCGTGGGGGCCTCGATCTCGTAGACGTTCATGCGGTTGCGGATGGGCTCCGGGATGCCGCGCTCGTCGTTGGCGGTGGTGATCCAGATCACCTGGCTGGCGTCCACCGCCACCTCGGCGAACTCGTCCACAAAACGCTGGGCGGTGTCGTGTTCCAGCAGGCTGTAGAGCGCGCCCAGCGGGTCGTATTGCGCGTCGGCGCTGGCCTTGTCGATTTCGTCCACCACGATCACCGGGTTGGCGTACTGGCCATCCACCAGCGCTTCGAACACCTTGCCCGGTTTGGCGCCCTTCCATTGGGAAGATGAACCGGACAACAGCCAGCCGGCGGTCATGGAGCTCATGGGCACCAGGCTCATGCCGGTGCCCAGCAGCTCGGCCAGCTGGCGGGCGAAGTGGGTCTTGCCCACGCCGGGCGGGCCCAGCAGCAGCATGGGCGTGACTTCCAGCGCGTCGCGGCTGTCCTGGCTCAGGGCGACGTGGCGTTTCACATCGTCCAGCACCTCGGTGAAATTGGGCAGCAGGTCGTAGAGCGGCTCCATGCGCGGCACGCCCGAGGGTTTGACCGCAAAGCGCTGCGGGCCGCGCTCCAGCATGCGTTCGTAGGTGGCGCGCAGGCTCTCGTGTTCGCGCTCGCCGCCGCTGGCCTGCAGCTTGATGAGCTTGCGCTTGACCTCGTCGGCATGGAACACACTGCGCATGTGCGCAATCGGCAGGTTCAGGTCGCTGGTGGCGACCAGGCTGTTCGAGCTCATGGCTTCCTCCTTGAACAAATCAACCGCGGGGACCACGGTTTTCATTCAAGCACAAGCCGTGCCTGCGCTCAACGCGGAAAAGGCCGGATGAGCGGGGTGTGTTGCCTTTTGATCAAAGGATCCAGGCCATGAGATGGCCGTTGTCCGCGTGTCTTTCCTGGGAGACACCGCCGGGCCGGCTGTGCCGGACGGCTGGTGTCGCCTCTTGAAGGGGATGCGGCCACGCGCAGCGGGCAAACAAACGGGTGGGTTTAAGCCTGCCCGCTGATGACTTGCTGCAGTTCACCCGACTCGTACATCTCCATCATGATGTCCGAGCCGCCGATGAACTCACCCTTGACGTAGAGCTGGGGGATGGTGGGCCACTGGCTGTAGTCCTTGATGCCCTGGCGGATGTCGGGGTCGTCCAGCACGTTGACGGTTTTCAGGCCCTTGGGGTCGACGCCGCAGGCCTTGAGGATCTGGATCGCGCGGCCCGAAAAACCACACATGGGGAAGCTGGCGCTGCCCTTCATGAAGAGGACGATGTCGTTGGTCTTGACCAGCTGGTCGATGCGCGTTTGTGCGTCGCTCATGGAATCGCTCCGAAAAAGGTGAATGGGTGGATTATCCCCGCCCGGGCCATCGGCCGCCGCTGCACCGCTCCAAGCCCGCCAGGTCGGTGCGGCTGTTCACGGCGGAAAAGCCGGCGTCCTGCAGCAGGGCGCGCACGGCGGCGCCCTGGTCGTGGCCGTGTTCCAGCAGCAGCCAGCCACCGGGCGCCAGGTGGGTGCCGGCCTGGGCCACGATGGTGCGGATGTCGTCCAGGCCGTCGGGCCCGCTGGTCAGGGCCGACAGGGGTTCGTGGGTGAGCGCGGCCAGGTGTGGGTCGGCCTCGGCCACGTAAGGCGGGTTGGAGACGATGGCATCAAACCGCACATCGGCGGGCAGTGGCTGGAACCACGAGCCGCCCCAGAAACGCACCGGCAGGCCCAACCGCTGTGCGTTGGCCTGGGCCACGGCCAGGGCGCCCGCGCTGGCGTCGACCGCGTGCACCTCGGCTTGCGGCCGCTGGTGCTGCAGGGCCAGGGCCACGGCCCCGCTGCCGGTGCCCAGGTCGACCACGCGCGGAGCCGTTTGGCCTTGCAGAACCGCCAGCGCCCAGTCGACCAGGGTTTCGGTGTCGGGCCGGGGGTCGAGCACACGGGCATCGACTTGCAGGCGCAGGCCGTAGAAGGCCTTGCCGCCGGTGAGGTAGGCCACGGGTTCGCCCGCCGCGCGGCGCTGGCACAGGCCAGCCAGTTGTGCCGCCTGTGCCTCGGTCAGCGTGTCGGTGTCATGCGCCAGCAGCCAGGCGCGGTCGTTGGGGTCGCGGCCCAGGGTGTGCAGCAGCAGCAGTTGGGCGTCGATGCGGGCCAGGCCCAGCGCCTGGGCGTCGGTCAGGGCCTGCTTGTGCGTGGTGGCGGTCATGGTGGTTCAGCGCAGGCTGCCGTTGGGCGCCTGGGACTCCAGGTCGGCCAGCAGTTCGGCGCCGCGGGCCACCTGCAGCGCGTGCACGATGTCGCCGAGGTCGCCCTCCATCACCTGGCCCAGCTTGTAGAGCGTGAGGTTGATGCGATGGTCGGTCAGGCGACCTTGCGGGAAGTTGTAGGTGCGTATGCGATCGCTGCGGTCGCCGCTGCCCACCAGGCCCTTGCGCAGCGCGGCTTCCTTGGCGGCGCGTTCGCTGCGTTCCTTTTCCTGGATGCGCGCCTGCAGCACCTGCAGGGCCTTGGCCTTGTTGCTGTGCTGGCTGCGGCCGTCCTGGCACTCGGCCACGATGCCGGTGGGCAGGTGCACCACCCGCACGGCGGAGTCGGTCTTGTTGATGTGCTGGCCGCCGGCGCCGCTGGCGCGGAAGGTGTCGATGCGCAGGTCGGCCGGGTTGAGCTTGACGGCTTCGGTCTCGTCGGGTTCGGGCATCACCGCCACGGTGCAGGCGCTGGTGTGGATGCGGCCCTGGGTTTCGGTTGCGGGCACGCGTTGCACGCGGTGGCCGCCCGACTCGAAGCGCAGGCGGCCGTAGGCGTGGTGGCCGACGATGCGCAGCACCAGCTCCTTGTAGCCCCCCAGTTCGCTGGGCGACTCGCTGATGACCTCGACCTGCCAGTGCTGGCTGTCGGCGTAGCGGGTGTACATGCGCGCGAGGTCGCCCGCGAACAGGGCCGATTCGTCGCCACCGGTGCCGGCGCGGATTTCGAGAAAGGCGTGGCGCTCGTCGTCGGGGTCCTTGGGCAGCAGCATCAGCTGCAGTTCGGTGTCCAGCGCCGCCAACTCGGCCTGGGCGCTGTCGATTTCCTCGGCGGCCATGGCCGCCATGTCGGCATCCGCATCGCCGGCCATGGCCTGGGCCGCCGCCAGGTCACGCTCACGCTGCTGGTGGCGCAGGTAGACCTGCACCAGTGCGTCGGTGTCGGCGTGTTCCCGGGTCAGCTGGCGAAAACGCGCCATGTCGCTGGTGGCGTCGGGCGCGCTCAGCAGCGCGTCCAGCTCGTGCAGCCGCAGGCGCTGGCGTTCAAGGGTGTCGCGGAGAAAGGGTTTCACTTGAGGTGGGGCGTTGGGTTTCAGCGTGGGGCGAGGCGTGTCCACAAGGAACGCGCCGTGCCTGGCGTTCAACCGCCTAGAGTTGGTCGCGCAGGAACAGGCGCGAGACGGTCTGGGCCGTGGCTTCGCGGGTCGGCGCGTCGCCGGTGTGCAGTTCCGCCAGGGTGCCGTGCAGCATCTTCTGGGTCAGGCCCTTGGCCAGGGCCTCCATCACGGCTTCCACATCCTCGCCCTTGGCCAGGCGCTTGCGGGCGCGCACCATCTCCACCTCGCGCCACTGCTCGGCCTGCTGGTGGATCTGCTGGATCAGCGACACCACACCGGCCTTGGGGTCGCGCTGCTGCATCCAGTGCATGAAGCTCTGCACGCCGGCGTCGATGATGGCCTCTGCCTGGGCCACGGCGGCCTGGCGGTTGTCGCGCCCGGTCTGAACCACGGCGGCCAGGTCGTCCACGGTGTAGAGGTAGACGTCCTCGAGTGCCTTGACCTCTTGTTCGATGTCGCGCGGCACGGCCAGGTCGACCATGAACATGGGGCGGTGCCGGCGGCGCTTGAGCGCGCGCTCCACCGCGCCCAGGCCAATGATGGGCAGGGTGCTGGCGGTGCAGCTGACCACGGCGTCGTACTCGTGCAGGCGCTCGGGCAGGTCGGCCAGGCGCAGCACCTCGGCGCCGAAGCGGCCGGCCAGGGCCTCGCCACGCTCCAGCGTGCGGTTGGCGATCGCCATGCCCTTGGGGTTCTTGGCGGCGAAGTGGGTGGCCGCCAGCTCGATCATCTCGCCCGCGCCCACGAACAGCACCTTGATGTCGCGCAGGTCTTCGAACAGCTGACCGGCCAGGCGCACGGCGGCGGCCGTCATGCTGATGGAGTGGGCGCCGATCTCGGTCGAGCTGCGCACCTGCTTGGCCACCGCGAACGAGCGCTGGAACAGCTGGTGCAGCGTGGTGCCCAGGGCCCCAGCGTCGTCGGCGGCGCGCACCGCGTCCTTGAGCTGGCCCAGGATCTGGGCCTCGCCCAGCACCATGCTGTCGAGCCCGCTGGCGACGCGGAAGGCGTGCCGCGCGGCTTCGTCGCCCTGCAGGATGTAAGCGTGGCTGCGCAACTCGTGGGGGCTCACGCCGCCGGCCTGGGCCAGCCAGGCGATGGCCTGGTCCAACGACTGTCCTTCGGCGGAGCAATAGATCTCGGTGCGGTTGCAGGTCGAGAGCAGGGTGGCCTCGGGTTCGCGCGACATGGCGGCACGAAAACGCTGCAGGGTGGGTGGAATTTGGTCGAGCGGAAACGCGAACCGCCCGCGCAAATCGAGTGGCGCGGTGTGGTGGTTGATGCCGAGGGCCCAGACGCTCATGTGCCAGATTATAAAATTTCAGGCTGTTTCAATGAGAACCACCCCCATGGGCATCCACATCTGGGTTTTGCACCTGGCGAATTTCATCGCCCCCGCGCTGGGCGTGGCCGCGCTGCTGGCCCTGGTGTCGTGGTGGCTGCGGCCGGGAGCGCGCCTGTCCGACCCGGCCTGGCGGCAGGCACGCGGCCTGTTTGCCTGGGTCCTGGCCGGAGGTGTGCTGGCCTTGCTGGCCGGGTTGGTGTTCTTCGGGCGCGACGGCAAGATGGCCACCTACGCCGCCCTGGTGGTGGTGGCCGGCTCGGTCGCCTGGTGGCAGCACGGGCGCTAGTTGGCCCTCAAGCCGGTGCGAAGAGGTCCACGCGGTCGGTGATGATGCCGTCGGTTCCCAGCGCCCACAGGCGGTCGGCGGTCGCCGCATCGTTGACCGTGTAGCTCAGCATGCGCCAGCCGGCGGCCCGCGCCTGGGCCACCAACGTGCTGTCCCACAGGGCGTGGTGGCAGACCAGGGCCACGCAGCCCAGCGCCTGTGCCTGGCTGTGCCAGCCGTGCCACAGGCTGTCGAGCAGCAGGCCACGCGGCAGTTCGGGCGCGGCCTGCTGGGCGGCGCGCAGGGCCTCGACCTGGAACGAGGTCAGCAGCGGCGGCACCGGCGCGCCGTGCCACAGGCGGGCGGCCTCGCGTGCCACCAACCCGCCAGTGTGGGCCTCGGTGCCGGGCGTGGGTTTGATCTCGATGTTGAGCAACACGCCGTTGGCCTGGCACCAGCGCGCCACGGCTTGCAGCGTGGGCAGGGTTTCACCGGCGTACTGGCGCGAATGCCAGGCGCCCGCGTCCCGCCGCGACAGGTCGATCCAGGGCCGCTCGCCCGCCGTGCCCTGGCCATCGGTGGTGCGCTCCAGCGTGGCGTCGTGCAGCAGGAAGGGCACGCCGTCGGCGCTGAGTTTCACGTCGCACTCGATCATTTTGTAGCCGTGCTGCGCCCCCAGGCGGAAGGCCGCCAGGGTGTTCTCGGGCGCCAGCTTGCCGGCGCCCCGATGGGCGATCCAGCGCGGATACGGCCAGGGGCTCATGTGTCGATGCGCCGGCCGGTCTCGGCATGGAAACGGTGCACCTGCTCGGGCCGCGACCACACCTTGACGGTGCTGCCCAGCGGCGGGGGCGCTTCGTCGGCGTGGGTGCGCACGATCATGCCTTCGTCGCCCAGGCGCAGGTAGATCAGGCGCTCGGCGCCCAGCATTTCGCTGGTTTCCACCTGGGCGCTCCAGCCGTCGCCCTCGGTGCCCATGCTCAGGTGCTCGGGCCGCACGCCCAGGATTTCGCCCGGCTGCACACCCGGCGCCTTCTGCAGCAGGTTCATGGGCGGCGCGCCCATGAAGCTGGCCACAAAGGTGGTGGCCGGACGGGCATAGACCTCCTCGGGCGTGCCGAACTGCTCCATCCGGCCGGCGTTCATCACGATCATGCGCTGGGCCAGCGTCATGGCCTCGACCTGGTCGTGGGTCACGAACAGGCTGGTGATGCCCAGTTCGCGGTGCAGCTTCTGGATTTCCAGCCGGGTCTGGGCGCGCAGCTTGGCGTCCAGGTTGGACAGTGGCTCGTCGAACAGGAAGACCTGGGGCTGGCGCACGATGGCGCGGCCCATGGCCACACGCTGGCGCTGGCCGCCCGAGAGCTGGCGCGGCTTGCGCTCCAGCAGGTGGCCCAGCTCCAGGATGCCGGCGGCCTTGTCGACCCGGGCCTTGATCTCGTCCTTGGGCACCTTGGCGATCTTCAGGCCGTAGGCCATGTTGTCGAACACGCTCATGTGCGGGTAGAGCGCGTAGTTCTGGAACACCATGGCGATGTCGCGCTCGGCGGGCTCCAGCTGGTTGACCACCCGCGGGCCGATCATGATCTCGCCGTCGGAGATTTCTTCCAGCCCGGCCACCATGCGCAGCAGGGTGGACTTGCCGCAGCCCGAGGGCCCAACGATGACGATGAACTCGCCGTCGGCGATCTCGGCGTTGACGCCATGGATGACCTGCAGCGACTGCTTGCCCTGGTGGTAACGCTTGACGACGTTCTTGAGTGTGATGGATGCCATGTGTGAGTCTTATTTTTCGGTATCGACCAGGCCCTTGACGAACCATTTCTGCATCAGGATGACCACCAACGCGGGGGGCAGCATGGCCAGGATGGCGGTGGCCATGACCACGTTCCACTCCACGTAGACCTCGCCGAAGATGGCGCGCTTGATGCCCAGCACGATGGGGTACATGTCCTCGCTGGTGGTCACCAGCAGCGGCCACAGGTACTGGTTCCAGCCGTAGATGAACTGGATCACGAACAGCGCGGCGATGCTGGTGCGCGACAGCGGCAGCAGCACGTCGAAAAAGAAGCGCATGGGGCCGGCACCGTCGATGCGGGCGGCCTCCACCAGTTCGTCGGGCACCGTCAGGAAGAACTGCCGGAACAGGAATGTGGCGGTGGCCGAGGCGATCAGCGGCACCGTCAGGCCGGCGTAGGTGTTGAGCATGCCGAGGTTGGACACCACCTCGTAGGTGGGGCCGATGCGCACCTCCACCGGCAGCATCAGGGTGACGAAGATCATCCAGAACACCAGGCCCCGGGCCGGGAAGCGGAAGTAGACGATGGCGAAGGCCGAGAGCAGCGAAATGGCGATCTTGCCGATGGCGATGACCATGGCGGTCACGAAGCTGACCCACAACATGGGCGCCACCGGCGCGATGGTGGCGCCGCCGCTGGTCTTGCCCCCGAACAGCGCCAGGCGGTAGCTTTCGAAGAAGTTGCTGCCGGGCAGCAGCGACAGCGGGTTGCTGGTGGACACCTGCTCCGCCGTCTGGGTGGAGCCGATGAAGGTGATGAAGACCGGGAAGGCCACCACCAGCACGCCCAGGATCAGGATGAGGTGGGCCAGGAAGGTCAGGCCGGGGCGTCGTTCGATCATGTCAGTTCTCCATCGTGCCGGAGCGCGACCCGCGACGCATGAAACGGTCGAACCGGGGGGCGCCGCCGGGCCGGCTCGGCCGGACGGCTGGGGTCGCCCCTTGAGGCGGATGTGGCCACGCGCAGCGGGCAAGCGACGGGGTGGTCTGTTTCACTTCAGTATTGAACTTTCTTCTCGACGAAGCGGAACTGGATGACGGTGAGCACCACCACGATCAGCATGAGGATCACCGACTGCGCGGCCGAGCCGCCCATGTCCAGCGCCTTGAAGCCGTCGTAATAGACCTTGTAGACCAGGATGGCGGTGTCCTTGCCCGGGCCGCCGTGGGTGGCGGCGTCGACGATGGCGAAGGTGTCGAAGAAGGCATAGACCACGTTGATCACCAGCAGGAAGAAGGTGGTGGGCGACAGCAGCGGGAAGACGATGGTCCAGAAGCGGTGCCAGGGCGAGGCGCCGTCGATGGTGGCAGCCTCGATCAGCGACTGCGGGATGGACTGCAGGCCAGCCAGGAAAAACAGGAAGTTGTATGAAATCTGCTTCCACACGGCGGCCATCACGATCAGGGCCATGGCGTGGTTGGGGTTGAGCAGGTGGTCCCAGGGCAGGCCCAGCCAGCGCAGGAAATAGGCGATCACGCCGTAAGGCGAGGCGAACATCAGCAGCCACAACACGCCGGCCACCACCGGCGCCACGGCGTAGGGCCAGATCAGCAGGGTCTTGTAGAAGCCGGCACCGCGCACCACGCGGTTGGCCATCACCGCCAGCAGCAGCGCGATGACCAGGCCCGAGACCGCCACCAGGCCGGAAAACAGCGCCGTGGTCTTGAACGAGGCCAGGTAGCTCTCGTCACTGAACAGGCGCTCGAAGTTCTCCAGGCCCACGAATTCGGTCGAGGTGCCGAAGGCATCCTGTGTGAGCAGGCTCTGGTAGAGCGCCTGTGCCGCCGGCCAGAAGAAGAACACCAGCACCACCGCCATCTGCGGCGCCACCAGCAGCCAGGGCAGCCACCGGGACTTGAAGCGAACGCGTTTTTCCATCTTTTTTTGATTGTGCGCTTGAAGAAAACACCCTCCCCCACGTGGCGGGGGAGGGCAGGGGTGGGGGTGCCGTCAGTGCAGCCGCAAGGCCAACAAGGGCGTCAGCCCTTGTTGGCTTTCTGGAAGCGCTCCAATTGCTCGTTGCCGCGCTTGATGGCCGTGTCGATGGCTTCCTTGGGTGCCTTCTTGCCCGACCACACGCCTTCCATCTCCTCGTCGATGATGGTGCGGATCTGCACGAAGTTGCCCAGGCGCACGCCCCGCGACTTGTCCGTGGTCTTGCGGATCATCTGGGTCACCGAGACATCGGTGCCGGGGTTCTTCTTGTAGAAGCCTGCCTTGTCGGTCATCTCGAACGAGGCCTTGGTCACCGGCAGGTAGCCGGTGCGCTGGTGGCTGGCGGCCGCCACCTCGGGCCTGGACAGGTGGGCGAAGAACTGGGCCACGCCCTTGTATTCCTCGGCCTTCTTGCCCGCCATGACCCACAGGCTGGCGCCGCCGATCACGGTGTTCTGCGGCGCGCCTGGAACGTCGGGGTAGTAGGGCAGGGTGCCGATGCCGTAGCCGAACTTGCCGTTGCGGACCACGTTGCCGTAGAGCGCCGACGAGCCGGTGGCCATGGCGCATTCGCCCGAGACGAAGGTGGCGTCGGCCGCGTTGCCCCGGCCCTTGTAGACGAACAGGCCCTGTTTGGCCATGTTGGCCAGGTTTTCGATGTGGCGCACGTGCAGCGGCGTGTCAAAGGTCAGGCGCGTGTCCAGGCCACCGAAGCCGTTGTTCTTGGTGGCGAACAGCACGTTGTGCCAGGCCGAGAAGCTTTCCAGCTGCGTCCAGCTGATCCAGCTGGTGGTGAAGGGGCACTTGTGGCCTGAGGCCTTGAGCTTGGCGGCGGCCAGGGCCACCTCGGGCCAGGTGGTGGGCGGCTTCTCGGGGTCCAGGCCGGCGGCCTTGAAGGCGTCCTTGTTGTAGTGGAAGACCGGGGTCGAGCTGTTGAAGGGGAAGCTCAGCATCTGGCCGTTGGGCGCCGTGTAGTAGCCGGCCACGGCGGGCACATAGGCACCGGCGTCGAAGGTGACGCCGGCCTTCTTCATGACCTCGGCCACCGGCACGATGGCGCCCTTGCTGGCCATCATGGTGGCGGTGCCGACCTCGAACACCTGCAGCACGTGGGGCGCGTTGCCGGCGCGGAAGGCGGCGATGGCGGCGGTCATGGACTCGTCGTAGCTGCCCTTGAAGGTGGGCACGATCTTGTAATCCTTCTGGCTGGCGTTGAAGTCCTTGGCCAGGTCGTTGACCCATTCGCCCAGGGCGCCGCCCATGGAGTGCCACCACTGGATCTCGGTTTGCGCGTGGGCACCGGTGACCAGGGTGGTGCCCAGGGCCAGGCCCAGGACCAGTCGTGAAAGTTGTCGTGTCATGGAGGCTCCAGTTGAAAAACAGTCAAATCCAGGAAGGTAGCCCTGGGAAATGGCAAAAGTATTTCAAGCCAGTGGCGCAACAATGACAACCGGGATTTCCACGAGAGCCGTGTCGCCTGGGCGCCTGGAACCCGCAAGCCCAGTGTGTGAATGCTGCGCTGCGGTACCATTCACGGCCCAGCCACGCCGGGCGGCTGCATCCGTCGCCCCAGCCCACGCCTCCCCCAATGAACGCCCCCTACCTGCCCGAGCCTTTGGTCGAAGCGACCACGGAAGCGCCGCGTCTGCGCGAGATCCCCTACAACTACACCTCGTTCTCCGACCGCGAGATCGTGATGCGGCTGTTGGGCTCCCGCGCCTGGGAGGTGCTCAACCAGCTGCGCCAGGAGCGCCGCACCGGGCGCTCGGCCCGCATGCTCTATGAGGTGCTGGGCGACATCTGGGTGGTGCAGCGCAACCCCTACCTGCAGGACGACCTGCTGGACAACCCCAAGCGCCGCCGCCTGCTGGTCGATGCCCTGCACCACCGCCTGAGCGAGGTGCAGAAACGCCGCCGTCCGCAGGACGACCCGGCGCGCGACGCCCTGGTGGCCGAGCTGGCCGAGGCGGCCAGCCGCGCGATCGAGGCCTTTGCCCGCCATTTCGACGACATGGCCAGCCTGCGCCAGCGGGTGGTGCGCGAGCTGCGCCGCCTGACCGCCAAGGACAACGTCAAGTTCGACGGCCTGTCGCGCGTCAGCCACGTGACCGACGCCACCGACTGGCGGGTCGAGTACCCCTTCGTGGTCCTGTGCCCCGACACCGAGGTCGAGATGGCCCTGCTGGTCAAGGGCTGCATCGAGCTGGGCCTGACCATCATCCCGCGTGGGGGTGGCACGGGCTACACCGGCGGCGCCATCCCGCTGACCTGGAAGAGCGTGGTCATCAACACCGAGAAGCTGGAGGCCATGACCGAGGTCGAGATGGTCGCGCTGCCCGGTATCGCCCACCCTGTGCCCACCATCTGGACCGAGGCCGGCGTGGTCACCCAGCGCGTGGCCGATGCGGCGGAGCGCGCCGGTTTTGTGTTCGCGGTCGACCCGACCTCGGCCGAGGCATCCTGCGTGGGCGGCAACGTCGCCATGAACGCCGGCGGCAAGAAGGCCGTCCTCTGGGGCACGGCGCTGGACAACCTGGCCAGCTGGCGCATGGTCACGCCGCAGGCGCAGTGGCTGGAGGTCACCCGTCTCGACCACAACCTGGGCAAGATCCACGACGCCGAGATGGCCAGCTTCGAGCTGAGATATTTCGAGGCCGACGGCAGGACGCCGGTGCGCAGCGAGCGCCTGGACATCCCCGGCAAGACCTTCCGCAAGGAGGGCCTGGGCAAGGACGTGACCGACAAGTTCCTCAGCGGCCTGCCCGGCATCCAGAAGGAGGGCTGTGACGGCCTCATCACCAGCTGCCGCTGGGTGGTGCACCGCATGCCCGAGCACACCCGCACGGTGTGCCTGGAGTTCTTCGGCAACGCGCGCGACGCCGTGCCCAGCATCGTCGAGATCAAGGACTTCATGTTCGCCGAGCAGAAGCGCTCGGGCGTGTTGCTGGCCGGCCTGGAACACCTGGACGACCGCTACCTCAAGGCGGTGGGCTACACCACCAAGAGCAAGCGCGGCGGTTTCCCCAAGATGGTGCTGATCGGCGACATCGCGGGCGACGATGCCGACGCCGTGGCCCGCGCCACCAGCGAGGTGGTGCGCATGGCGAACTCGCGCAGCGGCGAAGGCTTCATCGCCATCAGCGCGGAGGCGCGCAAGAAGTTCTGGCTCGACCGCAAGCGCACCGCGGCCATCAGCCGCCACACCAACGCCTTCAAGATCAACGAAGACGTGGTGATCCCGCTGCCGCGCATGGCCGAGTACACCGACGGCATCGAGCGCATCAACATCGAGCTGAGCCTGCGCAACAAGCTGCGCCTGTGCGACGAGCTGGAGGCCTTTTTCACCCGCGGCAACCTGCCCCTGGGCAAGACCGACGACGCCAGCGAAATCCCCAGCGCGGAGCTGCTGGAGGACCGCGTGGCCCAGGCCCTGGTGCTGGTGCGCGAGGTCCGCGCCCTGTGGGCCGGCTGGCTGCGCGATGTCGACGGCCTGTTCGCCGAGCTGCAGGACCACACCTTGCGCGCGAGCTGGAAGACCCAGATCCGCCTGCCGCTGCAGGGCATCTTCAGCGGCGCGGCCTTTGGCGCGCTGCTGGACGAATGCAACGCCATCCACAAGCGCGTGCTCAAGGGCCGCGTCTGGGTGGCCCTGCACATGCACGCCGGCGACGGCAACGTGCACACCAACATCCCGGTCAACAGCGACGACTACGAGATGCTGCAGACCGCCCACGAGGCGGTGGCCCGCATCATGGTGCTGGCGCGCAGCCTGGACGGCGTGATCTCGGGCGAACACGGCATTGGCATCACCAAGCTGGAGTTCCTGACCGAGGCCGAGCTGGCCCCGTTTGCCGACTACAAGCAGCGCGTCGACCCCGAGGGCCGCTTCAACAAGGGCAAGCTGCTGCGCAACGCCGAACAGGGCGACGTCCGCATGGCCGACCTGAGCCAGGCCTACACGCCCAGTTTCGGGCTCATGGGCCACGAGTCGCTGATCATGCAGCAGAGCGACATCGGCGCCATCGCCGACTCGGTCAAGGACTGCCTGCGCTGCGGCAAATGCAAACCGGTGTGCGCCACCCACGTGCCGCGCGCCAACCTGCTGTATTCGCCGCGCAACAAGATCCTGGCCACCTCGCTGCTGGTCGAGGCCTTCCTGTACGAGGAGCAGACCCGCCGCGGCATCAGCATCAAGCACTGGGAAGAGTTCGAGGACGTCGCCGACCATTGCACGGTCTGCCACAAGTGCCTGACACCGTGCCCGGTCAAGATCGACTTCGGCGACGTGACCATGAACATGCGCAACCTGCTGCGCAAGATGGGCAAGAAGAGCTTCCGCCCGGGCAACGCCGCCGCCATGTTCATGCTCAACGCCACCAACCCCGAGACCATCAAGCTGGCGCGCGCCGGCATGGTGAGCCTGGGCATGAAGGCGCAGCGCATCGCCCACGACGTGCTCAAGCTCGCCGCGCGCAAGCAGACCAGCGCGCCGCCGGCCACGGTGGGCCCCGCTCCGATCAAGGAGCAGATCATCCACTTCATCAACAAGAAGATGCCGGGCAACCTGCCCAAGAAGACCGCGCGCGCGCTGCTGGACATCGAGGACAAGGACTACGTGCCCATCATCCGCGACCCGCAGGCCACCACGGCCGACACGGAAGCGGTGTTCTATTTCCCGGGTTGTGGCTCCGAGCGCCTGTTCTCGCAGGTGGGCCTGGCCACGCAGGCCATGTTGTGGCACGCCGGCGTGCAGACCGTGCTGCCGCCGGGCTACCTGTGCTGTGGCTACCCGCAGCGCGGTTCGGGCCAGTTCGACAAGGCCGAGAAGATCATCACCGACAACCGCGTGCTGTTCCACCGCGTGGCCAACACGCTGAACTACCTGGACATCAAGACCGTGGTGGTGAGCTGTGGCACCTGCTACGACCAGCTGCAGGGCTACGAATTCGACAAGATCTTCCCCGGCTGCCGCATCATCGACATCCACGAGTACCTGCTGGAAAAGGGCATCGTGCTGGGCGACAAGGGCGCCTACCTGTACCACGACCCCTGCCACACGCCCATGAAGTTGCAGGAGCCGCTCAAGACCGTGAAGGCGCTGATGGGGCCCGACGTGCTGCAGAGCGCGCGCTGCTGTGGCGAGTCGGGCACGCTGGGCGTGACCCGGCCCGACATTTCCACCCAGGTGCGTTTCCGCAAGGAAGAGGAGCTGCGCAAGAACGAGGTGGCCCTGCGCGAAAGCGCCGGCCTCGACGCCAAGCAGAACCTCAAGATACTGACCAGCTGCCCGAGCTGCCTGCAAGGCCTGAGCCGCTACGGCGACGACCTCAACAACGGTTTGCTGGAGGCCGACTACATCGTGGTCGAGATGGCGCGCAAGATCCTGGGTGAGAACTGGATGCCCGACTACGTGGCCCGCGCCAACGCCGGCGGCATCGAACGCGTGCTGGTATGACCACCTGTGTCCTCTGCCACACCGACGGCGGCCTGCTGCTGCACCGCGCGCCCCAGTGGCGCCTGATCCGCGCCACCGACACGCCGGCCTACCCGGCCTTCTACCGCGTAATCTGGAATGCCCATGTGGCCGAGCTGTCCGACCTGCCGGACGCCGACCGCCAGGCCTGCATGGACGTGGTGGCCCGGGTCGAGCGGATCATGCGCGCCCAGCTGGCGCCGACCAAGATCAACCTGGCCGCCCTGGGCAACATGGTGCCGCACCTGCATTGGCACCTGGTCGCCCGTTTCGACTGGGACAGCCACTTTCCCGCACCGATCTGGGCCGCGGCCCAGCGCGACCCGGCGGACGACCGCCTGGCGGCCTTGACCCAGCAGTTGCCGGCGCTGGACCGCGCCCTGAGCGCCGCCTTCCACTGAACACACACGGAGACCCCCATGGCCGGCCTGACCCCAGAGACCCCCAGCCCCGAAGCCATCACCCTGCACAACAAGTCGCGGGTGCTGGAGGTCGGTTTTTCCGATGGCAAGACCTTCCGCATTCCCTTCGAGCTGATGCGGGTCTACTCGCCGTCGGCCGAGGTCCAGGGCCACGGCCCGGGTCAGGAAGTGCTGCAGACCGGCAAGCGCGAGGTGGCGGTGCTGGCGCTGGAGCCGGTGGGCAACTACGCCGTCCAGCCCACCTTCAGCGACGGCCACGAGAGTGGCATCTTTTCCTGGGACTACCTGTATTTCCTGGGCTCGAAAGAGGCCGAGCTGTGGGCCGATTACAACGCGCGCCTGCAGGCGGCCGGTGTCGACCGCGACGCGCCCATGCCCGAGAAATCCGGCCACGCCTGCGGTTCGCACCACTGAATCTGCGGCCCGCAGCCCATTTTGGGGCGCGCGGGCGCATGTTTGCTGGGCCGCTTTGGGGCAATTGTCCCGCCGCGCCACGCTGTCTTTGGTGTTCGCACCGGCGTGGTGCTCTACCATCTGCATCTATGTCCACCACCCATTTCGGCTTCAAGACCGTCGATGAGCGCGACAAGGCCGCGCACGTGCGCGGCGTGTTCGACGCGGTGGCGTCGCGCTATGACGTCATGAACGACCTGATGTCGGCGGGCCTGCACCGGGCCTGGAAACACTACACCGTCACCGTGGCCAACCCGCAGCCGGGCGATCGCGTGCTCGACATCGCCGGCGGCACCGGCGACCTCGGCCTGGCCTTCGCGCCCAAGGTCGGTCCCACCGGCCAGGTGGTGCACACCGACATCAACGAAGCCATGCTGCGTGAGGGCCGCACCCGCCTGATCGATGCCGGCGTGCTGCTGCCCACCACCGTCTGCGACGCCGAGCACCTGCCGTTTCCCGATGGCCATTTCGACATCGTCACCGTCGCCTTCGGCCTGCGCAACATGACCCACAAGGACGCTGCCCTGAAGGAGATGCAGCGGGTGCTGCGGCCGGGCGGCAAGCTGCTGGTGCTGGAGTTCTCCAAGGTGGCCAAGCCCCTGGAAAAAGCCTACGAGTGGTACACCTTCAACGTTGTCCCCAAGATGGGGCGCCTGGTGGCCGGCGACGAGGGCAGCTACCGCTACCTGGCCGAATCCATCCGCATGCACCCCGATCAGGAGACCCTCAAACGCATGATGCGCGAGGCCGGTTTCGGGCACGTGGACTACCACAACCTCACCGCCGGGGTGGTGGCCTTGCATGTGGGTATCAAGTGTTGATGGGTGTGTTGTTGCCCCACATCGGTGGTGTGGGCTGAAGGAACTGTCATGAAACTGTGGTCGGTGATTCTGGTGTGTGCCATGGCGATCGCCTCGCAAGAGGTGTCGGCCAAGCGCCTGGGCGGCGGGGCTTCGGTGGGCAAGCAGTCGTCCAACGTGAGCCAGCGCAGCGCCACGCCCGATGCACCGGGCACCTCGCCCACCGCACCCGCCAACGCGGCGGCGGCCAAGCCGGCAGCGCCTGCTGCGGCGGCGCCGGCGGCCGCGCCCAAGCGGCCCTGGGGCGCCATGCTGGGGGGCCTGGCTGCCGGTCTGGGCCTGGCCTGGCTGGCATCGGCCCTGGGTTTTGGCGAGGCCTTCGCCCAGTTCCTGCTGTTCGCCTTGCTGGCCTTGGTGGTCATGGCCGGCGTGGGCTGGTTCATGCGTTCGCGTGCCCACGGCCGAGCGGCGTCGGGTGCGGGGCGTCCGGCCTTTGCCTACCAGGGTGCCGACGCCGCCACGCCGCGTGGCTACAGCCCGCAGAACGTGGGCAACGACGCTTCGGCCCGGCCCTGGGAGCGCAGCACCATGGGTTTTGATGCCGGCTCGCCCGCCCTGGGCGGCGGCTCCCTGATCGGCGCCGCCGTCAATGGTGCGCAGAACTGGAGCATCCCGGCCGATTTCGATGTCGAGGGTTTCCTGACCGCGTCCAAGGCCAATTTCGTCAACCTGCAGGCCGCCTGGGACCGCTCCGACGTGCCCAGCCTGCGCGCCATGATGACCGACGAGATGCTGGAGCAGATCAAGGCCCAGCTGGCCGAGCGCGAGCAGCACACCGGCGGCGTGCCCAACAAGACCGAGGTGGTGATGCTGGACGCCCACCTGCTGGGCATCGAGGAACTGGACAAGGGCTACATGGCCAGCGTGGAGTTCTCGGGCCTGATCCGCGAGGATGTGTCCACCGGCCCCAATCCTTTCCGCGAGGTCTGGAACATCACCCGGCCCAAGGCCGGCCCCGGCGGCTGGCTGGTGGCGGGCGTGCAAGCCTTGCAGTGATTTGGCACACCCCTGCGGGCCCCCCCGCGGGGCGGCCCCCCCCCCCACGGGGGCCCCCCCCCCCCCC